>NZ_JAVRCK010000001.1:0-264946 GCF_034530815.1 Nostoc sp. DedSLP03 | reverse complement strand
CGGATAACGACCGGGTACTTTGGCGGGTAATTCAGCGCCTGGGAGGTGAAAAAAGCGATAGTGCGATCGTGACCGAAGTGCTTGGCTTCACTGGCAAGCGCTACTCGGAGGGGGTAGCTGTGTTAGAGCGACTGAGGAGGCAGTTCGGGGGATAATTTTGCGATCGCGTTGCAAGAGGTAACGCGATCGCAGCTAAAAAAAATCAATTCCAACAAGTAAAAAATATCACACATTGTTATGCAAGTTAAAACCATTTCTTACAAACGAGTTCTCAACATCGGGAATTATGAGAATAAGCACCTGGAATTGTTTGGTGAAGTATTGGAGGGAGAGGATGAGGAAGAAGCCATTTCTCGCCTCATGGAAATGGTAGAGCGAAAAGTTAGAGAACCACGAGAAAGCGAAATTGTCGCTCTGATTAAAAATTTAGAGGGAAGGGCTAGTAATCTTCGAGAGCAAATTTCTTACCTAGAGGAGAAACTAGGACAACTTAAAAGTAAAGAAGAACAATCAACAAGCTTACAAGAGCCAGATCCAGATGACATCCCTTTTGATTCTGGGTCATCCAACGATGACCCGACCAAGAATTTTTAATTGAAGGTTCGTTATGACCAAACATGATACTTTCGTGAAACTCAAACCCGGCAGTCCTTATGAGCCAATTATGGATTTGTTCCCATTCGGCATGATACCCATGCGCGACCCCTTCCCCCTGGAGCGCGTGACCACATCTGATGGCGAACAGATTCCGCTCTGGATTGTTGACTTGGATCGGCTCAAAAGTTCTCAAGCTGTCGCCATCAGCCAATTGATCGCCAGTGTTCGCAACGCAGATCCACTTGAAGTTACACAAGAAGCAATGGCTCAGGGTGGCTTTGCTATGAAGCATGAGTGGATTGACTCTATGCTATGCGGCCCCGAAGGCTTTCAAAGGCAGAAAGAGCTAGCTGACTTTTTTGAAACTGCACCACAGCCACCATCTGCTAGGGCATACCGCGAATTTTATAACAGCCAGCACGATCGCTGGATTGAAGGTAACGAGCAGCCGCCGCCAATCAACTCCATTGAGGACGTTGACCCCAGGTTACGTACTCCAGAACTGGAGCAACATTTCAGGATGAGCAAAATCGAGAGTGCGATCGCGCAGGGTAACTACTCAGTAATGGACGTTCTCACGGGTCGAGCCTTCACCGATGCGCTTAACATTATTGACCCAGAAAACGAATATTCATTAGTTGGATATGACGACGAATTTGATGATGATGAATTTGATGATGATGAAATTTATGAATGATGAAAACTTGATAACTAAACGACTAAATAATGACTTTGTGACTTTACCAAAAGATTTATATGTACTAAACACTTTAGCTATGGGAGTAGCTATACAAATTCTTGCCAAAGTAACTGGGGAAAGCATAGAGGATTGGAAAGAATATGTAGGAGCAAAAACTGGCGAACAATACCGTGAATTATCTGCTGAAAAAATTCAAGAAATAGTTGGGTCTCTGGATAACGAAATAACCGCCTGATGAATCGCAGTTGCGTAGGGGTACTCCCCCGCCGCAGGCATCGCGCTAAAAAAAGCGCGGGCTACTTGAGCCAGTAGCCGAAACGCGATTGTAAACGCGATCGCGTCGCGGACGGACTCCAAATCCGACGTACAGCACATACACACAGCAGCTTAGGGCTTTTGGTATGAATCAAGCTTTTATGGCTTTCTCTCGTTCGTAAGCTCGGCTGCTGTAAATGTGCTGTTCCCTCCCTATGTCGCCGCAGTTCGCGCTGCGGCATTGCCTTGAGAGTGAATTAGGCTGTTGTGGCCTTCGGGTGATTCGCAGGCATGGCATCAGGGAACAAGACGAAACCACCCAGGAGGAACTGAATGATTAGAATTTTGGGACTTGATGTCAGCAAGTCCTCGGTTTCGGTTTGCCTGCTTTTAGAAAAGCCCTCAGATCCACGTCAATTCTACTACGAGTGTCCATTTTTCAAGTTGAGCGCTGATGCAAAGGGAATTCAAGATTTACTCGCGCTCAATGCGGACATTGCACTGTTAGAACCAACTGGCAACAATTACAGTAAACTTTGGGGTACTCACTTGGCCCGCGCCGGGGTAGAAGTTCGGCTAGTGGGTCACAAAGAACTCAGAAATTATCGAGCCAATCACCTGGCACTACCTGATAAAGACGATGACGCTGATGCTCTAGCACTCGCTTGTTACTACTTCGACTATTCCCAAGACCCGCGGCGATTTGTCCAAATTCGCGATCGCACTATTGTCAGAATTCGAGAACTGGTGCTGAGACTTGCTCACCTTAACCGCGTTCAGTCACCGATTATGAATCGGGCACGGCAAGATTTAGCGTGGCAATTTCCAGAAATTGCACTGGTAAAGTCCCGGCGGGGTGAATCCGGTGAACCACCTTTACTTTGGGGTTGGCTTGCGGGAATTCGCAAAAGCAAGCGTTATGACTGCCTTTACTCCCAAACAGTAGGCTTGGGAATCACTGACACTGTTCGAGAACACGCAAAACGGATCTGTGACCTTCAGCGTGAGGAACACGTCATTGAGGCTGAGTTGCGCCAATTGCTTGCTGATTCTAGATTTGAGCATTACCGCGCAGTCTTCAAAAAATTTGGATTTGGCGATCGCCTAACTGCGATCGTTCTCTCCCAGATTTATCCCATTGAGGGATTCCTCAATGCAGAAAGGAAACCAGAGGTGAGAATACGCCAGGGGCGAAATTCTAAAAAGCCTACCAAACGCCACCTTTCACTGAGAAGATTTCAGAAAGCTTTGGGGGCAGCTCCCTCAATGGAAGCATCAGGCGATAGCCGTAAAGCCAAAGTCGTAGGCGGTTCAGATTTATGTCGTAAGTCCTTGTGGCAGTGGGTTTTTACTCGGATCGAGCCGAAGCGATCGCGTCTTAAAAATGAAATTGGTAAAATTTTGGGCGAACAGTTAGATAGTGAAAAAGCAGCTGGTCGCCCGGTCAAACTTGTCAGAAATCGCATTGCAGCCAAAGGAGCGCGGTTACTGTTTAGAGAGTTAGTTAAAAGCTTGAAGTGACAAAAACGGATTATGCCTAATCGGTATTATTACAAATTAGAAGGACAAACCCCGATTCCTGTTGAGTCTTTCATGGAGTGGTCTTTGTGGATAATGTCAGCTAGCACCACGGTTATGCTCAACGAACTCAGGGACTCTATAATTTCAACTAGATTTGTGGGCATAGACTTAAACCCTGGCAGCAGCAACTCACTTTCTCAGCCGATGATATTTGAAACTTTGGTCATAGGTGGGGTAATGGATGGAAAAAGAAACTTTTACCCCACTTGGGATGAAGCAATACAGGGGCATCTAAAAACATGCACTCAAGTTTTTAAGCTTTCAAATGACTAGAGTGAACGAGAACTTGTAGGAATGCCCTACTTAGTAGCTGGACTAGTAATGGTTCTGTGGACTTTTGGCGGTCGTTTTATCAGTTTGCCACTACTGCGCCGTCCTGGAGCCGAGGAACCCAAGTTTATGCGTAGCAAAACCGTGCAGCGCTTGCCACGTCCAGATGGGAGTGTGTTGCAGGTAGAGTTTTTTGGCCCTGAAGATGGTCAACCAATTATCTTGTCACACGGTTGGGGGCCAAACAGTACTGTATGGTATTATGCCAAACGACAACTAAGCGATCGCTTCCGAGTAATTGTTTGGGATCTACCAGGGTTAGGAAAATCCGCTAAACCGAAAAACAACGATCACTCTATAGAAAAATATGCCCGTGACTTGGAAGCTGTAATTGCCATAGCAGGGAATAAACCTGTTATCTTGTTGGGACACAGCATGGGCGGCATGATTAACCTGACATTCTGTCGCCTGTTTCCAGAGCAATTGGGGAGTCGAGTGGCTGGCTTAATTCTTGTAGATACTACTTACACCAATCCGGTAAAAACTTGTATCTTTAGCAATCTGGTACGTAAATTACAGAAACCTCTACTCGAACCTGTGTTGTACCTGACTATCGTGCTGTGGCCGGTTTTTTGGTTGATGACTTGGCTTTCGTATTTGAATGGTTCGCTGTATATCACCGTCGAACTATCTGGATTTACGGGTACTGAAACACGCGGTCAACTAAGTTTTGCAGGTTTATTATCAGCATTGGGTTCGCCTGGGGTTCTGGCTCGTGGCACACTGGGAATGTTAAAGTTCGACGAAACAGACACACTTGCAACTATTAACGTTCCTGTGTTGGTAATGTGTGGGGCTTCAGATATAGCAACAAAACCTGTGGCGAGCGATCGCATGAAAGCAGAATTACCTTACTCTGAAAGAGTCACCCTAAAGCCAGGTGGACACATGGCATTGATGGAACAAAACCAGCAGTTTTCTCAAGCAGTCAGCACATTTTGCGCTGGCTGCTCATAGCTACCTAAATACTGCACGCTTTGTGCATTTTTAACTCAAAATTGGGTTTGGGAAAAAGGTTAAAGGTGAATGGCACGCTTGTAAAGCCAAAAGTCTTGTTTAACCTCGTTCCCAGTCTTCAGACTGGGAACGAGTTCCTGTGGGCTTCTGCCTCTGGTCAAGAAAGAAGAGGCGGAGCCTCGCAAAATGGGTTCCCAGCCTCCAAGCTGGGAACGAGGCAACACAAGACTTTGGATTTATCTTAGTGCTATTCGGTTAAAGGTTTTTTCCCTTTCCCCTTTAATATGAGTCCCTTTTCCCCAAAAGTGCAAAAAGCACAAATGCCAAGAGGTCTATTGATAGCTACCTGCATTCCACGTTTAGCATCCATCAAAAAATATTGCTCCAGGGTTGACGTTTCGGTGTTTCGCGCAGTCTGTAAGAGCTTCCGCTTTCCCTGCAAGAACTTCTGCTTTGACGTTTCGGTGTTTCGCGCAGTCTGTAGGAGCTTCCGCTTTCCCTGCAAGAACTTCCGCTTTAACGTTTCGGTGTTTTGCGCAGTCTGTAGCAACTTCCGCTTTAACGTTTCGGTGTTTTGCGCAGTCTGTAGGAGCTTCTGCTTTGACGTTTCGGTGTTTCGCGCAGTCTGTAGCAACTTTTGCTTTGACCTTAGTTTTGCACTTTATTTAATCCGCATTTCTTAGTACCTTTTGATTAGATCCAAAGTAGAGTTCGCCCAATTCTTCCAAAGAAACATCGGTCTGCGATTCTGGATTAAGGAAGTAGGGATGGATAGGAAGGAGTTCAGCGCGAGGGCTTTCCGGTGAAGACACAATTTGCTCAAGCAAAGACAGGTAGTTTTCACCAGTAGATTCCCAAGTGTACTTCTTCAACACCCGTTCCTGACCAGCTTGGGCAAAATACTCCCACTCTTGAGCATCACATAGCAACCGCTCCAAGCCCCGTGCAATATCAGCAGGATCTTCTGGATTGACGAGTACGCCATATTCCCGATCTCCCTGTTGCAAGCTCTCGCTAGGGCCACCGTTCTTGGTTGCTACCACTGGTAAACCTGCTACTGCTGCTTCTAAGGGAGCAAGCCCAAAAGGTTCGTAGAGTGCGGTCAGCGCAAATACTGAGTGGCGTTTAACCATAAACCTATAGGTTGCTGCTAGTGACTCTTGAGATTGATGTAACAAGCTAAATGCACTGATTTTGCCCCACAAGTCGTTTTCTTTGACCGCTTCCCGAATCGGGGCTAATACTTCTTCAGTGATTTCGTCGCTAGTCTCTTCTCGTAAAGGATTGTCCAGCGCCCCTGTAATTAGCACCAAGTTAGCTCGTTCCTGAAGTGTTGGACTGATTGCGAAAGCTTGCACTAGCCCCAATATGTTTTTTTTCGGCTCTAATCGACTGGATGCTAAGATGACGGGCAAATCTCGACGGTCTTCTGCAATGTCCCGTGCCAATCGTTCCTGAATGAACTCGTAAGTAGCCTCCTCGTTTTCGGAACGCGCCTCTGCACCGAAAATCGAGAAATCTGCTCCCGGTGGAATCACTGCAAAGCGGTTGTCGTTGTCTACATCCACTGCACTACTATAGACTCGATGAGAATACTGTTCAAAACGTTCTTGTCGCGTGCTGGTGATATTAACCGCCGAGCGATTCATGCTCAGGCGTTCGGCTAAAATGCGATATCTGAAATGAAATTGCTCGTCTATTCCTGTGAGATTTTCTGGGGTGGCTTCCAGTTTGTCGATCTTTTGAGCGCCAAGAGAATGAGCAGTAAAGGTAAAAGGTATGCCTGTCTCCTCTTCAATTAGAACGCCACACAGTCCTCCATCAGCGTAGTGAGCAGTCATAGCATCGGGTAAGCTACCTTCCTGTTGATAAAATTTCAAGATGTTGGGTACCCAATCAGCGACAAGATGAGGCCATAACAATTCTTTAGAGAGAAATTCTTTTGGCCCAGCTGGTAAGCGGACAATGCGGACATTATCGATCCCTGGATAAGTGTCAATCGTTTCGGCAAACTCTGGCCACTCCGGGTCAATAATTTGACGGGTGATAATATCAACTTTATGACCCATTTGAGCTATGGCTATAGCGACTTGCCTAACGTAAATTAGTTGACCCCCAAAATCTGGGTGTTTGGTGATGTGACTATTGCCTGAATCAAAATTGCCTTGAGGGTTGAGAAATCCAATGTGCATTGCCCGCTTCCTAATACAGGTTAATTTCTACTAAAAATTTTGCCTGAAGATGGCAGCATAACAGCTTAGTGAGCTTGTTAAAAACTCTCAAGGCTGAAAAACGCAGGCAGTAAGACTGTAGGTAAATACCATCAAAAAGTAAGTCAAAGGGCTTTTATTGATTCCCTTGAGCTTAAACTCAACCAGTACAGTCATTTTCCTAATGCTTAAAGTTAATCATTACTGCGGTACGCGCACATATACCGAATGACATATTTGAAGCAATACGGTTCAGTTAAGAAATTTATCCGTTGAGGCAGGCAGGGGGAGCAGGGGAGGCAGGGGAGGCAGGGGGAGCAGGGGGAGCAGGGGGAGCAGGGGGAGCAGGGGGAGCAGGGGAGGCAGGGGGAGAAATAAAAGCTTAACTGAACTGTATTGATATTTGAAGTGTCCAAATAAATCTGACTTGCTAGGATGGCATTAGAAATTCATCGCATTTGAGTATGACCAAGCAAGATATTCCATTGACGGGAGAGGCGCTGATTAAAGAAGTCTGTCGGCGGATTCGAGTAGCCCGTAGCTATTGGGATGCTCACAACAATGCTGCTTGTCGGGGCGAACGCGATCGCGCTTTAGCCCTTTATAATACTCTGACTAAAGAACAAAAAGACCAGATTCCGCAAGTGTTGCGGGTGTGGTTGCGTTACCGCAGTGAGAAATATTTTGGCGCACACCGAACGCCGCCAAAGTCACCACGAAAATCAAAATCTATCTAAAAATATATCTAATTTAACGTGAGTTCGATTAACCCTCACCCCAGCCCTCTCCTACGGGAACTACGGTGTACACACAAGTGTTGGTGCAGTGTATCTATCCCGCCTCGGAATAAATTCCGAGTCTCATAACGAAAGTCCTCTAAAAGAGGACTAATACCATTTTGGATTTTGGATTTTGGATTGTGAAACATCCATTGGATAAATGTTTCAGTTTTCCATCTGTCGCAATCATTTTTCAAATTGGTATAAACAAGAAATTTAGTTTAGTCCTCTTTTAGAGGACTTTCGCTTATCAGCCCGGAACTTTAGTTCTGGGCGGGATATTTGCTCAGTGTGAGACTTTCACTTGAACAGAAATATTGGGTGGGTAAGATTTTTAGAGATGTGTGTACACCGTAGCCCGCGGGAAAGGGAGTAGCAACGAGAAATTAGGGTTTTGGCTCCCCTCTCCGTGTCGGAGAGGGGTTGGAGGAGAGGTCAAAAAAGGACTTGTCGAACTCACGTTAATTTATATTACCCACCTGAAGACCAGCGTACAGGCAAAAGTGCGCCCACGCTAAAAACCACAGCTAACCCACCCATCCCAAACATTCCCCAAGGTACTAAACCTTCCAACGGATTCACGACATGCGCAGTGCTTATAGGTTGTTGAGGATTGTAACGTACCACTACCATCTGACCATTGCTGGAGCGGTAGGACTCATAACTGCCTGTAAAACGAGTGCGTTTGCCGTTGGCTAAAAACTCGATAACTGGCGCATAGGTTTCTTTTTGCTCATTATCATTATTGTTCGTACTGCTGCGATCGCGACGACTGATGCTGTCTACCACCGTACCGCGTGTTTCGTTTAGGGTTGCACCTTCGTGCGCAATGATGTTACGTACCCAAAAACCGCCTCCAATAAACAGCAATCCAATCACCAGCCCAATACTTGCGCTTAGTTTGTCATCAAAAGTATTTTGGTGAGGTTGGAAATTCATGGGTTTGACGATGGCACAACATTAACAATTCAAAATTCAAAACTTGTACTGAGCGTAGCCGAAGTATTCAAAATTCAAAATTAAAACATTTTAGACATTTTCAGGTAGCCGAAGTACGGGGATTTAAACCCCGACTGAAAACGATCGCAGGCGGAGTGGCTTTGACTTTGCGCTACCTGTAGAGGTAGGGGTCTTAAACACGAGTGATTTACGATAAATTTCATCACAATCTCGACTATAGCTTACATTTGAAACATTTCTATTTGGCACTACTAACCCTATAACTGCGTCAACTATCTTGCAGCTATACTGCATCAGTTTTTCTGATGTAGTAATTTAACGTTTATATGGTATTAAATATAACCAATTAACCTCATTTAGTAAGCAAAAGTAATGACAACTCAGTTTTGGGAAAAAATTAATGCAATTCTAACTAACTTACTATTTAAGCCTGTACACAGACGAGTACTAGTAGGTCTAAGCAAGGTAATGAGTCAACAGACATTGCCGTGGATTTTGAAAAAGCGTCTGCTGCCATTATTATGTCTGATATCATTCTTTCTAGTATTGCTACTAAATAGTTTTGCGCCTGCCGTTGCCCAACTACCTCCTCAACCCCGTCAGGAAATTCGGGGAGTGTGGCTAAGTGGTAACGATTTTAGTGTTTTTAGAAATCGTTCGCAGGTGCAAGCAGCCATGAGCCAACTGCGGCAGTTAAACTTTAATACTGTTTATCCCGTAGTTTGGAATGATGGTTATACACAATATCCCAGTGCGATCATGCAGAAAGAGGGGATACCCTTTTTCTTCAAGGGAATAGATGGACAAGATGTAATTGCAGACATTATTACTCAAGCGCGCAGACAAGGGTTACTAGCAATACCCTGGTTTGAATTTGGTTTTATGGTTCCTCTAACTTCGGAACTTGCATCGCAGCATCCAGATTGGCTAACACAAAAAGGGGATGGGACTCAAACTTCAATTAGTGCTGCGGGTGAAGTAGCGTGGTTGAATCCTTTTCACCCGGAAGTGCAAAATTTTATCAGGGAACTTGTCGTGGAAGTTATCGCTAAATACGATGCTGATGGCGTTCAATTTGACGACCATACGAGTTTACCTGTGGATTTTGGTTACGATAAGTACACGATTAGTCTATATACTCAAGAAACTGGGAATCCTCCACCACCCAATCCCCAAGCCCAAGCATGGATAAAATGGCGGGCAGATAAAATTACTGCCTTTATGGTAGACCTTTACCAAACAGTGAAAGCCAAAAAATCGAATGCGATTTTTTCAGTTGCTCCTAATTACTATAATTTCGCCTATAAAATGCAACTGCAAGATTGGCTCAACTGGGTACGATTGGGTATTGTCGATGAGTTGGTGATGCAGGTGTACCGTAATGATGTGGAAAGTTTTATCGCTCAAATTACCCGTCCAGAAATTTTAGAAACCCAACAAATTATTCCAACTGGTATCGGGATTATGGCGGGTTTACGAAATCGTCCAGTTGCTATCCCACAAATCAAATCCCAGGTAGAAGCAGTACAACAACGCGGTTTAGGTATTGGTTTTTTCTACTACGAAAGCCTTTGGGATATTGCCCCTGAACCAGCAGAGCAACGCCAGTCGGCATTTGCGGCTCTTTTCCCAAATTCAGCACTGCGCGATATCTCGCAAAATACACCCCGCCAGCCAACTTTTAATACCATAAACTTACCTTTATATCCAAAACCTTCCCTTGGACAACGTGTTCGCGGTTATTTTTTGGAAGTTGCGATCGCAAATGGTCAACCAAAACGTATTTTATTAGATACAGGGTCAGCAGGGCTAAGAGTTCCTAAAGAGTTTTTAGGTAATTCTCCCATCCAAAGAACAGGTCAAAATATCAAGGAAGTATTAAGTGATGGTACTATCCTAGAAGGAGAATTAGTTTACACTAATGTCCGGTTTGGTTTGATTCCCACCGCCGAACCTGTTCCCGTACAGGTTGTTACTAATCGCCAATGTAGCGCCGACAAACCTAAGTGTTCGGCAAACAGTGGTGTACCATTTTCGGGAATTATCGGTGTTAACTATTTTGAAAAATCACTTCCCTATAACCCGTTGAGAAAATTATCAGGCAATCTGAGTAACGGATTTATTGTCGTTGGCAATGGTGGTAGTAATAATAATGGCAGCCTAATTCTCGGTTTAACTGCCGAAAATCAAGCAGGTTTCAAAATGGCTTCTTGGAGTCAACAACCTGAAATTAATGGTGTACCCGGTAAAAGATGGGACTCTCGACTGAACAAAGTTTGTTTAACTCTTGCTGGGAGTTCTGCGAAAAATTTGTGTAATAGCAGAGCGATCGCTGATACTGGAACTATTAATGGTTTGACTCAATTCAAGTCAGCTTCTACAGCAGGTAAACTCAAACCCGGAGTATTAGGGTCAGCAAATGCTGTAAAAGTAGGAATTAATGGCATTTTTGATTACAGTTTGACACCAGGAACCCGTGACGGATTTAATCGCTGGAATTTGAGTATCTCGCCACAATCAGAACTGACTGTATTCGTAAATCCTGGAATCGCTTTGTTTGATAAATACGATGTACTCTTTGACCAAGTTAATGGTAAACAGGGTTTTCGCAGTCGGCGGTGAGAAGAAAGTAAAGACTTGCTTAGGGACTACCAAATAAAAAAATATACAACTTTTCTTGTGGGGTGGGCGTCTCGCCCGCCCGTAGAAAGGGGCGGACAAGATGTCCACCCCACAAGACTGGATAATTTATTTCTTGGTAATCCCTTACTCAGATAGCGTTCAATTAACCCAAAACTTACGCAAACAATGGCCAAAACCCTGATGTAGAGACGCGATTTATCGCGTCTTGAAAGACCAATGATTTACACCAATTACCCTTCATCCAAATGAAGGGTTTTGAACCCTAAACTTTCAGTTACCCTGAACGTTGAAACACTACTGAAAGATTATTAGCTGGCATTTGGTAAATCTGTTGCAATATCAGATTTTGTGCCCTAGCTACTGCTATGACATCATCCAAGTTACGCACACCCCACTCTGGGTTTTCAGTGCGTAAATATTCGTCAAAAGCTGCATTACTCGCAGCTGTATGTTCTCCACCTTGTTTGAAGGGGCCATATAAATAGAGAATACCTCCTGCTTTTAGGATACGACCTGCCCCTGCCATCAACCCCAGACAGGCTGACCAAGGTGAAATGTGAATCATATTGATGTTGACAATGGCGACAATTGGCTTCGTATTCAGCCAATCCAATCCATCATTTTCCACAGCCCAAACTGGTTCTTTTGCATCTAGATCAAGCGGTGCATAAACGTTATCACATACATTGTGTTCAGTCCATGAAATAATGCTGGCTCTTGATTGTGGATTTACATCGGTTGGGAGCCACAGATAATCTTTGAGCCGGGATGCAAAAAAAACTGCGTGTTCGCCAGTACCACTTGCTATTTCTAAAATAGTGCCGTTCTCCGGCAACACTTGTAAAAGTACTTCTAGAATTGGTTCGCGGTTACGCTCGGTTGCTGGTGCGTATTTTCGTCGTGCGTCTTGTGGTGTCATCTGGATCGTTATATTAGCCAGAGGCTTTCATAAATTTGGCTCTCTAGCCCAAGAAAAATTTTCTCGAAATTGCATCTTGTTTGAGAGATTGAATAAAATCTCTCAAAGTCATCATGCTGCCTGTTAAGGTGAACTTAGGAGTGCCATTTTGAGCAACGATTCTCACTTCATTGTCTTGGATCTGAATCTTATTTTTAATAATATTCCATAGAGCATCGAAGCTCTCATCATCCTTACAACCATTGGCTTCCAGGAATTTTTGGCGTACTTCTGTTTTGAGTGCCAGTGCTTCTGCTGCTTGAGTACGCGCCTCAAAGTGCTTAACTACATCTTCATAGGCACTTTCTCTCAAAATTTTGTTTTCAGCTAGAACTTGTTCTAACTGAGTTTTGATGGTTTTCAATTGAGATGCTAAAGCGGCTGATTTTTGATATTCAACTTTTAAGGCTTGCTTTGCATTGACTAACAAGGTTTTATAATCTAGCCGATCTTGATTTTTTTCGGATTGCATTTTTATCTCTCGATCGACACATTTTCGGCGATTAACTCTCGTCAGTTATATAACAAAACTGGCGAGAGCTTAGTAAATATTATCTGTGTTATCTGAGCATCAGCTATTTCACCAATAATGGTGATTCAGAGTGAGGATTCTCTTGAATACTACTCAAACTAGAACTAATGTGGGAGCGGATAGCTCGTTCATAAACACTAGTCTGCTGAGTGCGTACCCCTATAGCCTGATATATTAAGTTAACTTCTGGAAACTCAGACCAATAC
Organism: Nostoc sp. DedSLP03; assembly: GCF_034530815.1. Classification (NCBI taxonomy): domain Bacteria; kingdom Bacillati; phylum Cyanobacteriota; class Cyanophyceae; order Nostocales; family Nostocaceae; genus Nostoc; species Nostoc sp. DedSLP03. The sequence goes on along the minus strand of NZ_JAVRCK010000001.1, from coordinate 252,238 downwards.
ATCAAAAAAATGTCTTTAGCTGGAGTCATAATTTCATAATTATTCTCTTGTCTTTTCTTTCTAAGTTTACAATTATTTAGTTGTAATTTTTGTCTGAATAGTTTTTCAAATTCTAGAATTAAATCTGAAGTTGTTTTCATGGTTAATACACGTTAAAACGTGATAATTATGCAAAGACTATCTGTTGATCTTATTAAGTATGACACTTCAGATACCTCTTATAACTTAGTGTATCAGTTATGGGGTATTTGAGAAGGGTATTCAGAGGCAGGGTCATTCGTTGGTGTACTCTCTGATGGAGAAGTAGGCTGTGCGATCGCTGTCACCTTTTACTCAGGATTTTTATGGTACAAATCTACTATTTACTAACTTATACTTACCAAAAGTTTGGCCGCTTGTAATGTTATGTCAGTATAGCTAGTACAGTCGAAAGTTTGTCTACCTTTAACCAGTTGCTCAAAACAACTTGTCTGCCATTGTCTGCTGAATTGAGATGGTAGCTGGATTGACACCAAGTTGTACTAGTTAGCAGAAACACCCTGTATAATTACACTACTAAATCATTTTTGGGGTTAAATTTTGCCAGGTATTGACTACCCAATACTGTTCGGTTAAGGCAAGAGACGCGATGAATCGCCCGCCGTCTCTACAATTTACCTACAGGCTACAGCCAGGGCCTTCAAGACCCTCTGCAAAACTGATTAATTCCAAGTACTCTGGATTTTCCACAAGCTTTTTAGCAGCTAGCAATCCGGCAATGCTCCAAGTTTGATAAATTCGGGCTTCTTTGCCAATTAAACGACCATTGTTGCCATCGTAGTATTCCGGGAATTTATCTCTAAATAAACGCTTTTCGGCAATAGCGATCGCTGCTTGAGCAAGTTCTGTGCGACCGGCTTTCAGTGCCGCAGCGGTAAATAACCACAGTAAAACCGGCCAGTTACCGCCGTTGTGATAAGACCAAGCTCTGTTTTTAGAGTCACATCCTGTAACAATTCTCCACTCTAAACCATCCATTGCGGGAAAGCAAATTTTAACAGGCATATAGCCGATTAAATCTTGCCAACGTTGGGCGAATAAATTCATAATGCTTTGAAATTCTTTTTCGCTTGCTAAGGAAGTTAAAATTGCCATCAGATTTCCCAGAGCAAAAAAGCGAAAATCTATCCGTCCCGGCCCTAAATTTCCCGCTAAATATCCTCCAGTTTCGGGCAACCACTCGGTCAACCAAGTAGGAATTGATTCTGAGTTGATGTTGAATTTATTAACAATTTCTTTTCCAAATTCGTTATCTTTGTAACGATAGATTTCCCCCAATCGCTTTAAATCTAGCCAATAATAATTGCGGATATGATATTTCAAAGATCCCAATCGCCTATTGACTTTGCTAAGGTAGCTATCGCCATCCCCATCTGGTAAAAGCAATTCATTAGCAGCTCTTAAAGACGCGTAGAATAACACCTGAATTTCTAAAGGATGTTCGTAAACTCCCATGCGACGGTCAATCATAAACGCGCCATCAGGAACTAACATTGTTGGGTACATGGAAAACCGATGTACTAAGCAAAGATCCAAGATTAGTTTGATTCCGGCTTGAAAATTTGGCTGACGCGCCAAGGAAAAATCACCTGTAGCTTTTTCATAAGCTCGTAGCAGGAGAATCCACCACATACAAGAATCAACTGGGGGAACACGAGCGATCGCTTGCTCTCCAAAATCAGCGACCAAAAATTCCTCGTTCCCGTTAGAATGAACCTTGAAACTGGCAGGCATTAATCCCGCTCCCGGTTCAAAGCAATCTATCTGCTTTTCATGACTTTGTAATTTCAGTGTTTCTACTAAGAAGTTACGCACAATCTCTGCTTTGCCATGCATGAGAAACACCAAGGCAGAAGGGACAAAATCGCGGAGAAAGCACTGGTCATAATTGAGTGCATCTGCCTTTGCATCTTTGGCGGCTACAGTACCAATGGGTTTTCCTTGGTAATAAATTACAGAATCTTCCAATAATTCCCAAGCTTCTGCTTCCATCTGACTGTTCTTATCGATCGCACTAGTCATAGGCGTTGAATTCCACTAATGGTATGTATCGGCTTAATTGTGGAAAGTACGCCAGCCTAACCTCAAGCTGACCAAGATTCCCGAAAGTCAAGCATATAAAGTCAAGTCGCTTCGCTCCAATTCAAAACTTGTACTGAGCTTGTCGAAGTATTCAAAATTATCAATTCAAAATTAAAGACAATTAGTGGGGGCAAGGAGTGTTTAATAGTTTCACGGACGCAGAGATAAGCACCCTGGAGATTGACTGCAATTACTCGGTCAAAGTATGCTGTGGTAACTTCGTGGGATGGACTATACCTGATGTTCCACCTGTAATTAAAACATTCTTTCCTTTTAAGCCTATCATATTTCTTGCCTAAGCTGCTAAAGCTCAAAAATGAGGCTACAGATTCAAGAGATGGAAACTTATACCAATTCAATCTTGGGTAAAGACGCGACGCCAGTCGCTACAACGGGGGGAACCCCCGCAACGCGCTGGCTCATGAATCGCGTCTCTACAAATGGTCTATTTGTCGTATTCTTTTTTCAAATTGGTATTAACTTGAATCTGACACCTTTTAATTACGAATTGCTATTAACTCTATCGCAAATTCGCTGGCACTTGTTCAGGAACTACCCAATAGTAAACAGTTTTACCCTCTACATTGAGAGTCTGGTCTGGTTTCCAATCACCCATATCGAAGGCGTGGGAAACAATGCGAGTCCCAGGTTTGAGTTCTTTCAACAGCTTGGGACGAAGTTTGGCGTTGATCTCTGGCAGTAAATAAAGTGTAACTACTGTTGCTTGACTCAAATCAGTGTTGAACAAATCTTGTTGGACAAACTTGACGCGATCGGTTACTCCTGCCTTCTGAGCATTAGCATTAGCTTCTTTGATGCGATCGGGGTCAATATCTATACCGATGCCGCGAGTACCAAATTTTTGTGCCGCAGTATTGACAATTCTGCCATCACCACTACCAAGATCGTAAAGTACATCATTTTTACCCACTTTTGCCACTTGTAACATTGCATCTACCACTGGCTGTGGTGTAGGTACATAAGGAACATCTCCAGGACGTTCTTGGACTTGAGTTGTGGGAGTTGTGGGAGTTGTCGCCGCTGGTGTTTCGGTTTCGGTCTGACCTGTTAAAGTAGAAGGTTGTTGTGTTCCGGCTTCCAAATCTTGTTGTTGCGGCGTACACCCAGCAATTCCTAAACTGGTAATACTAACGCTTGTAACCAGTAAAAACAGAATTTTTTTGAAGTCCATGAATTTTCTCCTTTGTCAATAGTTATTGGTCACTGGTCATTGGGAATGGGGAAAGAGGAAGCAGGAGGGAGAAGTTGTACAATGTTTGAATTTTGAATTTTGAATTTTGAATTGATTTCTCCCCTGCTCACTCGTCTCACGTCCTACGTTGACGGTAGTTATTCCAGAACAACAGGGGAATACCTGCTGCCACGACTAAAACACCTGCGATCGCTCCCACACCTGTATAAACCAAGCTTGAGTACAGCAAGTAAGTGCAGACGGCGCAAAACAGTAATGGAGTGAAAGGATAAAATGGCACACGGAAAGGGCGAACTATGTGAGGTTCGCGGGTGCGCAATACCAGCAGTGATACGCCAGAGAGCAAAAAGAAAAACCAAAATATCGGGGCAGTGTAATCCACCATTGTTTCAAAGCCTTTGCGGGTGAGCGTGCCTAAAAAAACCAGTGCCAGGGCGATCGCTGCTTGCAAGAATAAGGCATAGGTAGGACTGCTCGGACGTTGTTGCCAGCGTCCCATAAAACCAAATAGCGAAAAATCTTGTCCCAGTGCGTAATTGGTACGCGCTCCAGTAAAGATTGTGGCGTTAATTGCTCCCAAAGTCGCGATCGCAATCAGCACACTGATAAACAAAGCTCCCGGTTCACCCCAAAGAGAGCGCATTAAATCTGCGGCTACTGCTTCTGACTGTGCCATGTTTGCTAATCCCAGTCCCCGCAGGTAAGCCAGATTGATTAGCAGATAAATGGTTGTAATGATCCCAATACTCCACATTAGCGATCGCACAATATTACGTCGTCCATCTTGAATTTCTGCGGAGATGTAAGCCGCTTCATTCCAACCGCCATAAGATAGCAACACAAACACCATCGCTAGTCCCCAGGTTCCTGATGATGCAGATTCTACAGGAGTGGCAGAATTAGGAATGGTGGTAAGCCCAATAATTACTACCAGCAACAAACCTAGAACTTTTGCAGCACTCAGTAAGTTTTGTGTCCACTTACCCTGTTGCAAACCGACGATGTTCAAAGCAGTTAAAAGTGCGATCGCTATGGCTGCATATATGGAAGACGAAAACGTGCCTAGCCGCCATATCTGAGAAACATAATCGCCAAAAACAAATGCCAAAAGAGCAATGGAACCAGTTTGAATCACTGTCATCCGCGCCCAAGCAAATAAAAAGGCGACTCTTTGCCCAAATGCACGTTTCAAATAATAGTATGCACCACCAACGTCGGGATAGACAGTGGCCAACTCTGCATAGCATAGCGCTCCTACCAGAGACACTACACCACCCATTAGCCAAAAAAGCAGTACAGCAATATCGCTACCTGCTTGACTGGCCACTAGAGCCGGAGTTTCAAAAATCCCCGCTCCGATGACAATACCGACAATTAGAGCCACTGCGTCTGATAATGTCAGGGATGGTTTGGGTATTGCTAGTTCAGTTGATGTTGTTTGATCGAGCAAATTGTAGTTTTTACGTCTACTCACATTATTTCCTTATAGTGTTGAGTTGGGACTTTTGGCTTTGTTTTACAGTCTTTGTTCAACAGAGGAATCATCTATATACTCCAGATTTGGGAAATCACGATTCAATAAGACCTTAAATAAATCGCTGTTTTACCTGTACTTCTATGGTTAACAATAAATGTGATGAGAAAGTGACACTCACCAGCGATACAGCAGATTTCCAGTTATATTCATCTGGTCACATTAAGATTAACTTCCCTGCGATGCTTACCACTGTAAGCATCGCTCTAAATTCTTTTGCCAGACAACAGCACTCTACAAATACAGTAGAAAATCTAAATTGGTAAAACTTCTTCCACTAGTGAGATTTCTACTCATCTAAAGAATGATTGACTCATAAGGGGTAATCGTGCTTGTTTGATTAAAAAGCTGGTACTGCTACGCATAATTTTATACCGTAAGCTTTTCAATAATTGAAAATTGATACTTTATTTACGCCCTGCTGTACTCAAGACTCGCTCCATAGTTTCGCTTAAGTAGGGATGCACATATATGCGTTGTTAATTAATAAATAATGTATCGGCTTTTTATCCCTAATTCTTTAGTATCTGCTACTGGGAAAAAGTAAAATGTCTATTATTTCACCTACTACCAAACCCAATACAGCTAGGACAGTTATAATCCAAAATGAATCTAGTTTATTGTAACCAGAAAAGCGCATTTCTAAATCAACTAAAAGCGTAGTGGCTAAGGGTATAATAAAGAGCCTTAATAATATCGACCAAGTTGCTACTAAAGCAATTGATATACTTAAAAACAAGATAACAACTAAAGTTTTCGAGCCAAACTCGACTAAACGCTCTAACCAAGAAAAACTTTTTCTTGCTACAGCTATAACCATAGCAACAACAAAAGCTCCTACTAACCAAATAATATGATTAGCAGCAAGATACCATCCCAGAAGAATGTAAGCCAATAAGAGGAATATTAAAGGCATTAAAGGAATCCTGTTAAAAAATTCCATATTTATACTGCCAAGGCTTAGAAAAATACCAAGTTAATCTCTTAATTCTATTCAAAAAATGTTACAGCGATCGCGATACCAAAGACTATCAGCTTCAATGGCGTAATTTGTTCACCTAAATAATAGCCTAGAGAATATAATCGTTAAAAACGGTTGTAGTAATTGTATCTGGCTGACCCTTGTAACACCACTGATGTACTTAAATACTATAAAATAGCGATCGCTCTGTAGCAGTTGCATAAGTCCCGATCTATATACTCGCTTCTTGAGAAATATTGTACTCTAGTCCAAAAAATAGGACTTGGTGTCGCTCGACAAAACCTCGTTATGTCAGTATTAGCTAAGTAATCTAAATATTTATACTATACAAATAGTATAATAAATAACCTGTATCAATTTTATTAACTCGTGATCTAGATCAGTGCTAAAAGCTCAAGATACTTCCCACAATAGATTGGGGCAAAGTCTAATTCTGTAGCTAATTTGCATATCCCAAACTTGTCTGTATATTTAATTAAACATTGGTATTGATTTTATGAGAGAAGTTATCCCAGAAGAAAAGACATATTTAGAGCTTTCCGAAGCTGGTGGAAGCTCTCACAAGTTTTATGAAGTGATAGTTCAAGATAACCAATTAACTATACGTTACGGTCGGATTGGTGACTCAGGGCAAACTCAAACAAAAGCTTATCCAACTTCTGAGAAAGCGAAAGCAGAAGCTAGTAAAAAAATTAAAGAAAAGCTCAAAAAAGGTTACGAGGTAGCTGTTATGGGTGTTCGCCAAAAGCGCCCTGTGACACGCCGCCAAGTCAGCAGCACTATTTCCACCGCAAAACAAGCTCCGATTATTTGGAAGTTTGCTTCTAATTCAGCTGCTTTTGGAATTTTCATTGATGCCAAACGTTGCTGGGTTGGAAACCAAGCAGGTCAAGTTTTTGCTTTGAATCATCAAGGTGAAGCAATCAATCGGTTTAAGCTTCCTGATGGCGTTAAATGTTTAGTTGCCGATGATATTTGGATTTATGCTGGTTGCGATGACGGCAATGTTTACGACCTGACCGGCAAGTTACCGCGTCTGAGCTATAAAATTGATGAAAATGTTGATATTTTTTGGTTAGATATCAAAGATGGATTGTTAGCCGTCTCTGATGCCAATGGTGGCGTAACGACAATCGATCATGATGATGAATCACAGTGGACTCGTCTGAGTCAAGGCGATTCCGGCTGGATGGTACGTTGTGACCAATCAGGGATTTATCACGGTCATAGCAAAGGCGTGACTATGTACGATCGCCTTGAAGGTCGGATGTTATGGCATCAAAAAACTCAAGGCAGCGTACTGTTTGGTTGGCAAGAGGCATCAACAGTCTATGCTGGAACAAGCGACCATAAAGTTTACTGCTTTAATAAAAATGGGGAAGTTGGCTCTGTTTTCAAATGTGATGCGTCAGTTTACTCTTGCGCTACCGCACTTAACGGCAAGTATGTGTTCGCCGGAGATAATAGTTCTTCCATTTACTGCTTTGATGAGCTAGGAAAGCGTCTTTGGAAGCTTTCTACAGGGTGTGGCTCGGCCTTATCTATGCAGTTTTTCGACAACCATATTTATATTGTGACAACAGATGGTTATTTGGCTTGCATTGATGCTAGTGAAACTGCGATTGGCTCTGCTCAAACAGGCACAGTTCCCGAAGCTGTAGTAATTAAAGCACCATTAGGTGAAGGAGCAGCACCCTCATCTGTTCTAGAAACTACTACAAATACAAGCTCTGGGGTTATTGTTGAATGCTTTCGAGAAGGAAGTAAATTGAGAGTTCGTGTTGTTTCTGATGGTTACAACCACAACTGGAAAGTTCAGTTTCCCAAGGATATTCGTATTGAAGGTGCGCGTTACCTTGTTCAAGAAATACGTGAATCAGCAAGTGGCGGATTCTACCGTGCTTATGGTGATATTCAAAAATTAGTTTAACTAATCGCAGCAAGAGGTTTATTATACCTTTGCTGCGATTTTAACCTTAATTGCGTGTAGCTTCCAGTAGGCGAGAAAAATAGAAGCGAGTTTTCGTCATTGCCCGTCGTTGCAAAGAAAAACCATTGCTTTCTAAGATTTTCACCACATCGGCCTCACGATGTAAATAAGCACGAGTGGCTTTACTTGGCCCAGGAAAGAAACTGCCAATTTTCTTGAGTATACTCAGGGCGCAGGTCTTCGGCGCAAAACTGAGAATTATCCGCGACTGTGCCAAAGAACAGAGGTGAGATATCATCTCATCGGCTTTTTCTTGAGGGTAATGGATGAGAACATCTAGGCAAATAACGGTATGGTAGCTACCACTCAACGATTCTAAATCCTGCACGGCAAAAGTCGGATTTTCGTTATTTCCCAAAATTTGCTTGGCTCTATCTCTGCCTTCTTCTACCATTTTTTCCGAAATATCGGTGGCATAGACTTTGGCACCATCTACTGCTAGGGGAATGCTGAGACTACCGACACCACACCCAGCATCACAGATTGATAGCTCTGGTAAATTGTTATCAGCCTTCAGCCAACCGAGAACTGTATCCACAGTTTGCTGGTGTCCATTGCGGATGTCTAATTGGACATTGTTGACTTCGCCATCGCCGTAGATTCGCTTCCAACGGTCAAACCCTGTGGAATTGAAATACTCGCGAACAATCGTTTTGTCGTCGGCTGCATTCATAAACTTCGATTTTTAGGGGTTCCCAATGCTTAAAATTATCATTGATAGGAACCCATAAGAGCGGTCTTCCAGATTTTTCCAGATGGATGATAGTTGCCCCCTGAATCCAGCACGCTTCAAATTGCTTGACGCTTAATAAATATTACTATTATGGTTTTTTTGGCATATTCTAAGACCCTGTGAATTTGGGGTGGTGTTGGGTTAAAAAAGAAACATGAAAATTATTAAACCCATTACCAATTGGTTAGAAACTCGCGCCAGCGCCCCTGCTTATGGCGGTTGGGTACTAGCTGCAACGGCTATTTGTTTTTTTGGCGCAGGTATCAATACGATGGCTGGTTGGCTTTACGCCATTAGCGGCATTAGTTTTGCTCTTTTGGGTGTAGCAGCCATCTTACCGCCGCGATCGCTCACAAATCTATCGATCACCCGCCGTCCCATGCAACCAGTATCAGCAGGTGACGATCTAACGGTAGAATTAGAAATCTGCAATCAGACACAGCAGCCTGTAAGTTTATTGCAAGTTGAAGATATACTGCCCTTCGTTTTAGGGAAACCAGTACAAAAAGCAATCGAAACAATTCCTAGCCAAGGTAGTTACCGTTGGGTATATTACCAGCCGACTGTGCGTCGGGGTGTTTATCGCTGGCACACAGTTGAACTTGCTTCTGGTGCGCCTTTGGGATTGTTTTGGTGTCGCCGTCAGCGTGATTGTGCTGCCACAGCGATCGTTTATCCCACAGTGTTACCCTTGGCTACCTGCCCCCTAATAGATGAAATGGGACAAGAAGAGAGCAAAAGGGGCGATCCTCGTGGTAAACCCTTGCAAACAGCGACAACGGGGCTAGTGCGATCGCTCCGTCCCTACCGTCTAGGAGATCCTACTCGCTTGATTCACTGGCGGACTAGTGCCCGCTATGGGGAATTAAGGGTGCGGGAGTTAGAAATGGTTACAGGTGGACAAGAAGTGCGATTCGTTGATTAGTGAATCACGGTAATCAGCCCGTAAATAACTAATCCAGCCCGACAGCAGATTACTGTCACTAAAGGGCTGAACTCTCGGTCAGATGCAAGTGCAAGTCTTGCCATTCAGACTCAGAATTGACTCCTTATCTGCCCACACCGAACAAGCTCGATTCTTGTGGAGTGAAGCTGGGAACAGGGTGCAATCAGACAGCCGTTACGGGCTGACACTGGCGCTAACAGGGAGTTCCCACGGCGAAACCGGGTCTAGAAAAGCAACTTACCACCAAGCAGGGCGTAACACAAAATCCCTGACTTCACTGGAGAATCAATTCCCGCCGCATCTTTTTTTGAATAGCGGTAAGAGTCAAGGGAATCCAGCAGTTGAATTGACCACGCCTAACGGAACTATCAATCTCTCCGAGGGAACGAAGAAAAACGATTTGTGAGTCTTGGGACAGTCGAACCCCAGGTAGGCTAGACGAGAAGCGGAATTCTCACAAGTCGGGTAGGACAGACCGTAATTGGTCTGAGGTGTTCAGAAAAATACAAACTCCAGAAGAGAAAATGATTAGACACAGTAGACATACTAGTGAATCTTGGAAAGCCCTACCGTGGAAGAAATTCCGCCGAAATCTTTTCCGCCTTCAAAAGCGCGTATTTAAAGCTGTTCAAGTTGGAGACAAGCGGAAAGCTAGGTCACTCCAAAAGCTTATTCTTAAATCTACCTCGGCTCGATTTCTTGCAATAAGACAAGTATCTCAGCTAAACGCTGGTAAAAAGACGGCTGGTATTGATGGCAAGAAATCCCTCTCATTTGAAGAACGCTTCAACCTTGAAGAATTACTGAAAATGAATAGTGGAAATTGGAAGCATCAAGGACTACGGGAAATCCCCATCCCTAAAAAGGACGGGACTACCAGAACGCTTAAGATACCAACCATCGCTGATAGAGCTTGGCAATGCCTAGCAAAATATGCACTCGAACCAGCACACGAAGCCACTTTCCACGCCAGGAGCTATGGGTTCAGAACTGGGCGCTCCGCCCATGATGCACAAAAGTACATCTTCAATAACCTTAGCGCCAACAGCAATGGAATAGAGAAACGAGTAATTGAACTCGATATTGAAAAGTGCTTCGACAGGATTAACCATTCAGCAATTATGGACGAACTCATTGCCCCAAAAGGCTTAAAACTTGGTATCTTCCGATGCCTCAAGGCTGGAGTTAACCCAGAATTCCCAGAACAAGGAACACCCCAAGGGGGAGTGGTCAGTCCAATGCTTGCCAACATCGCGCTCAACGGGATTGAGAGTATACACAGATACCATGTGAATCGAGGATGCAGAATCACTGCTAAAACCTCAGCTATTGATATCATTGAGCCATCAGTCCGATACGCGGATGACATGGTTATTGTACTCCGACCCGAAGATGATGCAACAGAGATACTTGAAAGAATCAGCGAGTTCCTCCGCAAACGCGGAATGAATGTAAGCCAAAAGAAAACCAAAGTTACCGCCGCGACAGATGGGTTTGATTTCCTCGGCTGGTACTTCAAAGTCCAGAAAAACGGAAAGCTTAAAAGCACTCCCTCAGTGGATAACTTCAAAGCACTTCGTAAGAAAGTAAAACACATCGTCAACAACTCGAATTATGGTGCTAAGGAAAAAGCCACAAGGCTGGCTCCAATAGTTAGAGGCTGGAGAAATTACCATAAGTACTGCAAGATGGACGGCTCCAGGAATTCCCTGTACCACATTGAAACAAGAGCTTACAAGGTATTTAATAAGGAAACCAAGCAAACACGCTATTCTAGCAAAACATTACTAGATAAAGCGTTTCCGGCGATTCCTTACTCCGAAAATAAACACGTCATGGTCAAAGGAATAAAATCCCCCTATGACGGAAATACAGCCTACTGGAGCGAACGTAACAGTAAACTCTATGATGGCGAAACCTCTAAAGCTCTTAAGAAGCAAAACCATAAATGTGTATCCTGCGGCTTAAAGTTCATCGATGAGGAACGGGTTCACCTGCATCACATCGACTCTAATCACGCCAACTGGAAGAAAAATAATCTTGAAGCAATTCACGAGAGTTGCCACGATTACAAACACAGGAGCAAAAGCGCAAGCTAAGAACATCGGGAGCCGGATGCACAGAAATGGGCACGTCCGGATCTAACCGAGAGGTGCGGGAGATAATACTCCCCATCGACTCAAACATAGTGATTGCCCTTGACAGTGCTAGCAATTGGGAAGAAGAAAACTTTGAACAAGCAGTAATTGCCGCAGCATCGCTGTATTTTTATGCACAGCAACAAGAATTACAGGTGCAACTGTGGACAGCATCAACAAATTTAATCAAAGGCGAACGCTTTGTTCTAGAAACCTTAGCAGCAACCACAGCCTTAGAAGATGCCAGTTCAGTTGTTCCTAAAAGCTATCCTTTGATTTGGCTGACTCAAAACCCCCTGAGCCTTGCTACTCTTCCTCAAGGTAGTCGCTGGGTTTTATGGCCAAATATTTCCTCACCAGCAGAACCAGAGGTAATTAATTGGGAACACCCTGGTATCGTTTTGCAAAGCGATGGTTTACTGCAACCCCAGCTACAAAAAACATTAAATTCGTATTAATCAATACCTTCAGCAAAAAAATACACATTAGAAGGGCTATACGAACAAAGGCTGCCTCTACAGATTGTAAAGCTTTTAGCCAATAGAGATGTAGCTCTTGTTTGTATAGCCGCTACTTCTAGTCGTTCAGGCAAAGTGTAAGGTTTGAGTTAACTTTGGTTTAGCTGTTTACGTCTTAAGACTGAACCAGCACTTAAAGTAGCTATTGACAGTAGCGCTGGTAGCAATGTAGGTTCGGGAACAGATGTAGCTTTTTCATTAAAGGTAAAGTTATCTAGCGCAAACTGTGTCCCGCGACCACCCGTTTCTATAAGATAGTCTGGTTCAACTCCACCAAATGACGTAAACTTTAATTCATCAACACCAAAATAATCAAAATTAACTAAAGTTGGCTCTGTCGTATCTACAACCACAGTTTTTGAATACAGGGTTGCGCCGCTCTTTAAACCTTCTACAGTCACCGAAAGACCATTATTCCAAGCAGCTGTGAGGTAAGCACTGTTGAAGTCAAAAACACTATCACTTACTAGGGCTGGGTTTCCATATCCGTTATAAGCCACATAGTCTCCTGATACTCTGCCATTGTCATAGCCTGTGAGTGAAACATCACTATCCGATCCATTTCGGTAGGAAAAATTATCCCAATTAAATCCTCCGTAGCCGTTAGGAATTCGAGCTAAATCTGAAACAGGTGCTATATCATCAAATGTTAAAACAGTTGCTTGTGCTACTGCTCCTATACCCAAAACAATGACTGTTGCTGCGATCGCAGCAGTCGATAATTTTTTTGCAACAGTTGGAATACTCATGTAGTAGTAGTTGTAAATCTTGATAAGTTTGTGCTTTTTTTATTACACATTCCAGAATTTACATTAAACCGCAAAAAATGGTAAGTACTATTACTTAGGGAATTAATGAAGTCTGATAAAGTTATGATGAAGAGGGTTCAGGAAACGGTATAAAGAAACAAAGCCTTGACATAAGTCTGATCAAAGGATTGCCCTTACTGTCTTTCCTTAAACACGTCACAGCCTCGTTTCTTGCTGAGAATAAATAAACCTGTTGACTTTTAAAGTCTGCCTCAAGATGCAACGCCAGATTTTGATTAGCCTAGAAGTTAAGCTTGTGTGATTTCTGAGATTTTCTCTGATCCCAGCACACGGGATATATCAGCCTTTGAACAAAGGTAAGATAATTAGAGCAGGTAAGGTTGGGGAAATACACCCAGTAATCCCCACATGAGGCTGAGGTACAATGCAAAGAAATATTTAAATTATGAACGACATGATCGCATCAGAACATAACACAAAATCCAGCGATAAAAGCCTAGAGGCAATGCGGCATTTTTCCGAACAATACGCCAAGCGTACTGGAACATACTTCTGTTCTGAACCTTCTGTCACCGCAGTTGTGATTGAAGGATTAGCCAAACATAAAGATGACCTGGGTGCGCCTTTATGTCCTTGTCGCCATTACGAAGATAAAGAAGCTGAGATTCACGCCACATATTGGAACTGTCCTTGTGTGCCAATGAGAGAACGCAAAGAGTGCCATTGTATGTTATTCCTCACCCCTGATAACGAGTTTGCTGGAGATAAACAAGAAATCTCTCTGGAAACAATCAAAGAAGTACGAGACAGCATGGGATGAGCGAAATCATCCCCCAAGAGTTTTGGCAAGGCGTAGAACAGTTCAATTCTGGACAGTTCTACGCTTGTCATGACACTTTAGAGGCTTTGTGGATTGAAGCTAGCGAACCGGAAAAAAGCTTTTATCAAGGAATTCTCCAAATTGCTGTGGCACTGTATCATTTGGAAAATCGGAACTGGCGAGGTGCTGTAATTCTATTGGGAGAAGGCAGCAATCGTCTACGCCGTTACCCATCTAGTTACAGCGGCGTTGACGTAGATGAGCTATTGAGTCAGAGCGCAGCGTTGTTGACGAATTTACAACAAATAGGGCAAGACTTGATTGCTGCTGGCAATCTGGGCGAAAATCAAGTCTTATCTTTGCCTAAAATTGTGCTAACGACTGATTAGACATAGTAGTGAAATTAATTATGCGTTACCCGAAATCCTTGGTAGGCAAAATTCATCTAGCCGAGGGCTTCCCGTACTACTACGTGGAAGCAAGCTACGCGTAGCGTCTTTGTTAAAAAAAGAGTATTGTGCCTTCATCCACTCATTACTCATTACTTATACGCGTAGCGTCTTTGTAAAAAAAGAGTATTGTGCCTACGTCATTTTCATTCAGATGTCAATTACCTGAAACCTTGAGGTTGGGGGTAGCGTCACTATTTCAGCCAGTAGTTATCATAAATCACTCCAGATTGTATATTTCATAATCTGGATAAAGTACTTGAGATAATTAGAATGCAAGCTGAAATCCTAAATCCCCAATTGCTATGATGCCCTGCTATCAATTGCCCTTATCCCAGATACGTCGCTTTGGATTAGCTTTAATGCTGCCAGCTATATTTTTGGGCGCTTTTGCCTTCCCTACCCAAGTGCAAACTGCTACTGCACAAACATCTCAGGCAAATCGCCCCCTGACTATCCGCGCTGATGTACAAGAATATGACGCGAAAAATCAAGTAATCACCGCTCGCGGTAATGTGCAAATGTTGTATCCGGCTCGCCAACTTCAGGCAACATCTGCCCAAGCACAGTATTTTAGTAAAGAACGTCGAATTGATTTCAGTGGCAATGTCTATATTTTGCAACAGGGCGGTAACAGTATCCGAGCAGAAAAAGTAACCTATTTAATTGATGAAGGGCGATTTGTTGCTTTACCCCAATCCAACCGTCAGGTAGAGTCCATCTACATGGTGCAAGAATCAGATAATAATGGACAAACTGCGACACCTGCCCCAAAAACACCACCTTTGAAGCCTTCTAATTAGCATTTACCACCAAGAAAGGGTGCTTCCAGCGTGAAAATTGTTTTAGAAAATATTCACAAATCTTACGGCAAGCGAGTAATTGTCAATCGTGTCAATCTTTCTGTTGCTCAGGGGGAAATCGTTGGTTTACTAGGCCCCAATGGGGCTGGTAAAACGACGACTTTTTACATTGCCACAGGTTTAGAAAAACCCAATCAAGGAAAAGTTTGGCTGGGTAATGTAGACGTGACGGGAATGCCAATGCATCAAAGGGCAAGACTGGGTATTGGTTATCTAGCACAAGAAGCAAGTGTTTTTCGCCAACTCTCGGTAGAGGATAATATTCTGTTAGTGCTAGAGCAAACTCATGTGCCACGATGGGAATGGGCAAGGCGACTCAGAACTTTACTGCGGGAGTTTCGGTTGGAAAAATTAGCTAGGAGTAAAGGAATTCAACTTTCTGGTGGTGAGCGACGGCGGACGGAATTAGCAAGGTCTTTAGCTGCTGGACAAGAAGGGCCAAAATTTTTACTTTTGGATGAACCATTTGCTGGAGTCGATCCGATCGCAGTCTCAGAAATTCAGCAAATCGTAGCACAACTGCGCGATCGCGGTATGGGTATCTTAATTACAGATCATAATGTCCGCGAAACCCTCGCGATCACCGATCGCGCCTACATCATGCGTGAGGGACAAATCCTCGCTTTTGGCGCTGCTGACGAACTCTACAGCAATCCCCTCGTGCGGCAATATTATTTGGGGGATAATTTTCAAGTCTAAATTCAAGAATCAGAATTCAGAATTCAGGAGTCAGAATTCAGGAGTCAGAAGTCAGGAGTAAGAAAAAGTTTATATTTGGCTTTCAGGTAAAGGTGATGTAGTTGATTTAATTACAAACTGCTGTATTTAGTTAAAATTTCAAAGGAAAGTTTGATTTTTTATTTTCCAGCATGAAATTATTAGTTAATCTTTAGCTCTGACAATTCATTTTCAATATTAAACATAGTAGACACAGGTAAGGAAGGTACAAAATTTCAACTAGGAAGCTAGATATAAAGACTGTTTTACTCCTGAATTCTGACTCCTGAATTCTGAATTCTGCCTTTGCTTTATCAGGGTTGCTAATATATAAATTTTCAAGTTGCTTATGATATCAAAGAAACTCACGTATTTTAATAGTCTCTATTCGCTGCTGCCTTTTACGATCATGGATCGCTACCTTGCCAGCGAATTGTTAGCGCCGTTTTTCTTTGGTGTCGGAGCTTTTTCATCAATTGGCGTCACTATTGATGCTGTATTCGATCTCGTTAGAAAAATTGTCGAATCTGGGCTACCTATAGACATTGCTATTCAAGTTTTTTTGTTAAAATTTCCCAACTTTATCGTTTTAGCCTTCCCCATGTCTACGCTGCTGGCTACTTTGATGACCTACAGTCGTCTTTCTAGCGAGAGCGAACTAATTGCCTTGCGTGGTTGTGGTGTCAGTGTCTATCGCATGGTGCTAACTGCTGTGATGTTAAGTCTTGTAGTCACAGGAATGACATTTGTGTTTAACGAAGAAATTGCACCAGCAGCAAATTATCAAGCGGCGATGACTCTGGATAAAGCGCTCAAATCAGACAAGCCCACTTTTAAACAACAAAATATTTTCTATCCTGAATACCAGGATGTTGTCCAGCCGGATGGCTCTAAGAATCGCATATTGACACGCTTATTTTACGCCGACCAATTTGATGGTAAGCGGATGAAAGGGTTGACAATTATAGATCGCTCAACCAAAAATCTGAATCAAATTGTGGTATCAGAATCTGCTCAGTGGAATCCTTCTCAAAATGTCTGGGATTTTTACAACGGCACGATCTATTTTGTTGCTGCCGATCGCTCTTATCGTAACATCGTCAGATTTGAACACCAACAACTGCAACTACCGCGCACGCCATTAAGTCTGGCAGAAAAAAGCCGCGATTATGGTGAAATGAATATTTCAGAAGCACTAAATCAACTAGAAGTGGAAAATCTTGGTGGCGATCGCCAAAAAATTCGTAAACTTGAAGTGCGGATTCAACAAAAAATCTCTTTGCCCTTTGTATGCGTGGTTTTTGGCTTGGTAGGTGCAGCGATGGGAAGCATACCCCAGCGAACGGGGAGGGGTACCAGTTTTGGGATTAGTGTCATAGTTATATTTTCGTACTATTTAATATTCTTTGTTAGTGGAGCGATGGCACAAGCAGGTGTCCTTTCTCCCTTTATGGGGGCTTGGTTGCCCAACTTTCTTTTTTTGGGAATAGGTTTATTTTTATTGATCCGAGTTGCGAGAAGGTAATACCAATTCAAAATTCAAAATTCAAAATTCAAAATTCAAAATTAGGAAAGCTAAACAGAACAAAGGTATGTTCCTATGTATCTGTCGCATTTTTTTTTAAAATTGGTATGAATTGAAGAGGATGCGGAAGTAGACAAACAATTATTAAACATCTGGTGAAATTAAATATGCGTTATCCATAACCCTTGTAGAAACATAGCAGTGCTACATTTCTATATTCCTTTTTCACCAGATGTCTATTATTCTCCTTCATCCTCCCACTTCAATTACGGGTGATAATTTCGACATTCTGGTGCATTGGGGTTTTCCTTGCAGTATTCTTCAAAAGAAACTTTCGCTGATATCATACCCTCAGCTTTTTGATGAGCTGCTTCTGCCTGAAGTTCTTCTACCTCATCCCAGGCAGCTGCACAGGCTTTAGAATAAGCACTTTGTTCGGTGCAAATAGCACGAGCTTGCTCAATTGCTTTTTGAATTCTCTCCTCCAGCAGTAGCGCTTTTGGTGCTTCCACAAAGTCGCTTTTAGTCAAAATGTCGGTAATCGAGATGATGCCCAACAGCTTGCCTTGAATCACAGGTGCGCGATGAATACCAGTATTAGCAAATAACCGCGCTACATATTCCACACCCAAATCAGGATTGACCACGATGCAGGGCTTGCTCATAATTTCATAAACCCGCACTTGCTTTGGATCTTTCCCGTAGGCTGTTATCTTATAAACAATATCTGTTTCTGTGACAATGCCATAAGCATCATTGTCATAGCGACGATCCACAACCAGCGCCCGCAATCCTTTATCCTTCATCAGCCCCACCGCTTCAGCAACAGTTGCCGAACCGCGAATGGTAACTACGTCTTTGGTCATGATATCTTCAGCTTTCATCATTGTTGTAGTCTCCTGGTTAATAGTCCGGTGCAGCACTGCGCCCTTATGGACGTATCGAAGCGTTGCAGCGCAAAGTTTGCTCTAACTAGAAAGTAAAAAAAGTGGAACTTTTGCCGAGCTACAACAATAAATTAGACCAGTTGTCAACTTATGATGTTATCCAATGTAACCAATGCCCAAAAACCAAGCATAAATTGTGATAATATTTTGCGGTTTAACAAATATTTATTTTTTAATTGCCGAAAATCGCCGCATTTTCCAGAAATAGCTAGAAATCAAATTGGTAATAATATGAGCAACAATCGGCACTAACAAGTTGCCCGTAAGCAGGGCGCTATATGCCAATATCATCCCGACAATTGTTGCCCAAATTACATAAGGCCATTGTTGGGAACCGCTAAAATGCAAGATGCCAAAGCAAAGACTGGATACAATTACAGCTGTCAGATCGGCGCCTAAAGCTGGTAGAATCACACCTCTAAATAACAATTCTTCACTCAATCCTGGTAGCAACCCCAGCCAAATTAAATCCGGTAAAGCTAAAGGCTTCAGTACGATTTCTAGGTAATAATCTGCACTCTTACGATAGGCAGTCCATAGACGGTAAGTTAAGCCACTTAACGCAGTGAGCATAAACCCTAACCCTACACCTAACAGCGCTTCTCTTGGATTCAAGTCCCAAGAAAATAGCGAAAAGTTGCCAAAGTATAACGAAAGTTTAGCGACTATCAACAAAATGATTGCAGTCGCTCCCATCGCTCCAAGTACTTGGATGCGCGTTAGGTATGGAATTTCTGGCTCTTGCTTTTGTTGTTCAATCACAGGTTTTAGGGGGAGGTAGGGAGGCAGGGGGCAGGGGGCAGGGGGCAGGGGAGAAATCAATTCAAAATTCAAAATTCAAAATTCAAACATTTTAGAACTTCTGCTTCCTGCCTCCTCTTTCCCAATGACTAATGACTAATGACTAATGACTAATTGACTGCAAAGGTAATAATTTGGGACGGAGAGCGGAGGGATTGATGCCTGCTTTATGTGCTACCAATACACCTACTGCTTCTAAATATGAGTTTACCTGTATAGATTTGATCCCCAACGGTTGGGGAGGAACTTTTATCAGAGTTTTATTTTCTTCTACTGTAATTATTTGGCATCGTTTTTGGCTTAAACTCAGTAAGGCACTGCTACCACAGGCAGTTGCAGGTGCGATCGCAGCATCCACTTCATCTACCCAAATATCTTCTTGCTGCGATTTTATTGCTCCTTTCTCTACTATAAATTGTGGGGCACGACTTAATCCTACAAGGACGCAGGGCAAAAAGGTATAACCTAATTCTTCGGCGGCGGAACGGGGAGATAAATCTGGTTGCGGAGGTTCGCTTAAAAGGGCGGGAGAATGGGCACAAGGAATTTGAAAGGTTCGCACTAGCAAATGGCTAATTACGGCTTCTGCACCGGCTAAAGAATCTACCCCTTCACCTTGACGATATTTCTGTACTGCTTCTGAGTCCATATCATCGGGGAAACGGGCTACAACTGCGATCGCTTCTGCCCCCGCTTTTTTTATTAATATCTCAGCTGCCCTTAACAAGCTATCTGGGTTGCCAATTGTTCCCCAACTAGCCCCCGATGCTGTAGTCCGTAATTCTACATTTAATGGCGCATCCGTAATTACATAATCTGTTAAGGTTAATCCCAGAGTTGCTCTCACTGCATCGGCGGCTTGTATATGTCGTAGCCGTAACTCTGGCTCAATGCCTTGGTCTAAAAGCAAACCTACTTTGTTGCTGCGGACTGGACGCAACCCCCAGCATCCAGAAGCGAATTTGTCAAGTCCGTAACCTTCAACATAAAAAGCATTGGGGAGATTCCAATACAAACTTGCGCCATTCAGGACATTGGGGTGAGTAATTAGGCGATCGCAAACCTGTGCTATAACTTTGGCAACAGGTAAAGCATCTCCTGCATAACCCCCAATGGCAGCCCCAACGCCAGTTGGTACAATTAAGATAGCAGTGTACATATTGAGTGCTGAGTAATGAGTAATGAGTAATGAGTAATGAGTTTATGATTCACTTGCCATCAAATCCCAACTCCTAACTCCTAACTCTTGTACAGACGCGATTAATCGCGTCTCAACTCCTAACTCTTAACTCCTAACTCTTAACTGTCGTAACAACGGCTTCAACTGTAGCTTTTTGTTCGTCAGTATCCACAGAAGTAACTGCCCAACGCAGAGGTTCGCCTTGTTTCTTTAACTCTGTTTCAATTACTTCTAGTAACTCTGCGGGAGTTTCTTGTAAATCAATTTCTGCGGTAATAAAATGAGTCGTCATTTTGGTAAATCCTGTTGATTTGTAGTTTCTATAATAGCTGACTTCATCTACGATGAAATACTTATGTAATTTATCGGATTTGGTAATCTTAGCAAACAGTTATTCAGTTAGGAATAATTATCCGATATACTGATAACTGTTCACAGATTATTTGTCTTTACCAAATTGTAATTGATAAACTATGTCTTCCTTTTCTGTCTCAACTTTCAAATCAGAAAGGGGTTTGGCAACACAAAGCAATACGTAACCTTGCTTTTGTAAATCTGGACTAACGCCCATACCATCAGTTTGATCCACGGTTCCCTGGCTTATTTGACCGGCGCAAGTTGTGCAAACACCTGCATTACAAGAACTCGGCAGTTCCAAACCAGCAGCATCGGCAACTGATAAGATCGTTTCATCTTCGGGAACTTGCAAGGTATGAATTTTGCCTTGATGATTAATTTCTACAGTGTAAGTTTTGGGCATAGACAAAGAAAGCGTGACGCAACAGACAAATTTATAATTTTATCTGAATTAGTTAAAAATATCTAGATATTTACCATAGATATTAGGTTAAATCCTGGTTGCATAGCAAATATTTTCTAGACTAGTCACATTAATTACTATAATTAATTTAATTATTAGTTAAATTTACTATAAATAATATGCGCGTAGGCAAAGCCCGCCGTAAGCATCGCGTTTCTTTAGAGACTGTATCTGTAAGTCTGCCTTTTGGCATTGGTTTTATGTCTTGGAAAGTTGACACCACACAAAAGAAGGCGGCTTGGTTGCTTGATGTAGATTAATGACACGGATTGCTGTAGAACCATTGTCAGTTGATCGGGGTTTAGTAAGAGAAGCGATGAACTCTCTTTATAGTTTATTTGGTACAATCCGCTAAGTTCTCAAAGCCGCCGGGCCTAATGTGGGTGCTTCTCGTGATTCAGTGGGGGGAATTGCGTTGGCGCAGCCCGCCGCAGGCATCGCTGTAAATCAACAATATACACTATGTATCGATGATTGCATTCACCAACAAACTTTGGTCATCAATGTTACAACATTAAGCCTTAAGGTTACAACATTAAGGCTTAAAGCTAGAACATTAAGCCTTAAGGTTACAACATTAAGCCTTAAAGTTAGAACATTAAGCCTTAAGATTACAACATTAAGCCTTAAAGCTAGAACATTAAGCCTTAAGGTTACAACATTAAGGCTTAAGGTTACAGCGATCGCAGTTGACATAGAAGACAGACCATTTGTAGGGGCACAGCATTGCTGTGCCCTATTGTCTGTTGCTTAAACGTAATATATTTTGCTGAAAATCAACCTTTGATGATTAAATTCCGAGAAATCACGGACATAAATAAAAACTTTTACTAAAAAATGCGCTTTTTGCTGAACCAAAATCCAGGTTAATTGAGACAAAATAGCTTTGTAAAGCTTTGAAAATTGTAAATTTATGACTCGAAAAAAACGTACTTCCCTGGTTCTAAAAAAAGCTGAGTTTAGAGTTGCCGGACTAAAAGCGGTCGATCCAAATATCAATTTCGATGATACTTACAACCTGCAAAACCTGACTCAATTAATAAAGCAGTTTCATAATATGCTTGATGATTATAACGCTGCTATAGCTATGATTGACTCTTCTAAAAAAAAGCTAGATGAAATGGAAAAAACCTTAAATCATGTTTCAGACAAAATGCTAGCAGTGGTTGGTTTAAAATACGGCAAAAACAGCAATGAATATGAACTTTCAGGTGGGGTTCGAGACAGCGAACGGATTCGGAAAAGCAGATTGACACGGTTAAAAGCTAATCAAAATAAAACATCAGATGAAAATGTAATAACTACCTAGTAAAGTTGCACGATCCTTTCAACAATTTTTTGAAAACTTATCGTGTATAGATCCCTGACTTCTTTAATCGAATTCGGGATCTATTTTTTAATAAATGGATCGGAACTACTATATAATAAAAATTTGCCTGAACCCAAATTTTCCGCAATCTTAAAATTGAATGACCCGTTTTATACACGATAAATTCGCCAAAGACTATCTAGAAGAATTATTAAAAAATTACGGTGAAGTCAAGGCATCAGAAAAAGTTTCAGGAAAAATTAAAGAAATAGATGTTTTATTCACTCCTACCAAACAGCAAAGCTCTAATATAGAAATACTAGGTTTGCTAGGAAGATTTGCGGAATATCCTGCACTCATAGAACCCTTCCGTAATCCAGCTTCTACTGATGAAATATGCGACTGTATTCTAAAATTATTAGAAGTAAAAGCTCTTTTACGACGAGAAGCTAAAACTAATAAAACCAAACTTCAAAACTCGGAAATTCCTAAATTGTGGATTCTGACACCTACCGTATCTGAAACTAGGTTGTCTAGCTTTGGAACTATGCAACAAGCAAGTTGGTTATCAGGAGTACATTTTCTGCCAGATGCCTTACGGACAGCAATTGTAGCAATACACCAACTACCCCAAACACCGGAGACATTATGGTTGAGGCTTTTAGGTAGGGGAAGCGTGCAGTCACAAGCGATTATCGAGTTGCAAGCGTTACCATTAGATTATCCATACCAAAAAGCAACTCTCGAATTAGTTTACAACTTGCGCGAAAACTTGAGAGTAAATCAAGAATTAGAAGCAGATGATAGGGAGTTAATTATGCGGCTAGAACCACTTTATCAAAGAGACAGAGAACAAGCCAAAGAAGAGGGAAGGCAAGAAGGAAGGCAAGACTTAATACTGCGTCTACTAAATCGCCGTATTGGTGAAATTGATGCATCATTAATCGGGCAAATTAAAGGCTTATCGATTGAACAATTAAAAAATTTAGGAGAGGCATTGCTAGATTTTTCTAGTGTTGCTGATTTAGAAACTTGGTTAAACCAACAATCAATTTAATTTATTATTACTACACCTAGCGACTAGAAGTCGCGGCTATACAAACGAAACCCACCTCTGTGGGTTAAAAATTCTTGATTTACTCTTAGTCCACGGAGGTGGACGAAAGTTTGTGTAGTAGCGAATTTTATTGCCTTATATTTTCCAAAAATTCAGTATAAAAAAGTTGCTAATAACCAATTACCAGTAAGGCTTTCATCATAAAAATAAGCTAAACTCTTATAGCCAAGTCTTGCCTAAAAATATTTCATAATTGAAGGGAGAACATCCCAATGGAGAACATAAAAATGCTAGAACAATATCGTAAACACGTTGCCGAAAGAGCAGCACTCGGTATTCCCCCTTTACCATTGGATGCGAAGCAAACCTCAGAATTATGTGAATTACTGAAAAATCCGCCAAAAGGTCAAGAGGAGATATTATTACATTTATTGAGCGATCGCGTTTCTCCTGGTGTCGATCCAGCAGCTTATGTCAAAGCTGGATTTCTCACCGCCATTGCTAAAAAGGAAATCACCAGTCCTTTGGTTTCGCGCATAGAAGCAGTGCAATTGCTGGGGACGATGGTAGGTGGTTACAATGTGCAATCTTTAATCGAACTGCTGCAATGGCCCACCGTATCCCTCTCAGACTCATCTGAAACACCACTAGTGATGGGCGGACAAGGGAAGGAACCCATCGCCGCTTACGCCGCCAACGCTTTAAGCAAAATCCTTTTGGTGTATGATGCCTTCCACGATGTTTTAGAGTTGTCTAAAACCAATCCTTTCGCCAAACGGGTGATTGACTCTTGGGCGGAAGCTGAATGGTTTACCAGTCGCCCCACAGTAAAAGAAGCGATTACTGTCACCGTTTTTAAAGTTCCTGGCGAAACCAATACCGATGATTTATCACCTGCCCAAAGCGCCACAACTCGCCCGGATATTCCCTTACACGCCTTAGTGATGTTAGAGTCACGGCAACCGGGAAGCTTGGCAACCATTGCCGAATTGAAGAAAAAAGAGCATCCTGTAGCTTACGTTGGGGATGTAGTTGGTACAGGTTCTTCGCGTAAATCTGCCATCAACTCGGTATTGTGGCACATGGGAAATGATATACCTTTTGTGCCAAACAAACGCGCTGGGGGTTATGTTTTAGGTGGTGCGATCGCGCCAATCTTCTTTAACACAGCAGAAGATGCCGGTGCTTTGCCTATTCAGTGCGATGTCACCAAACTCGAAACCGGCATGGTAATTACCATCCATCCATATAAAGGGGAAATCACTAATGAAGCAGGCGAAGTCATTTCTACCTTTGACCTTAAACCTGATACCATCCTCGATGAAGTCCGCGCAGGTGGACGCATCCCCCTACTTATCGGCCGTACCCTCACCGATAAAACTCGTCTTGCACTCGGTTTAAAACCCAGCACCGTTTTCACCCGTCCCCAGCAAGTCTTTGATACAGGCAAAGGCTACAGCCTAGCTCAAAAAATGGTAGGTAAAGCTTGCGGATTACCTGGTGTGCGTCCCGGCACATCCTGCGAACCTATCATTACTACCGTTGGTTCTCAAGATACCACAGGTCCCATGACCCGCGACGAATTAAAAGAACTCGCTTGTCTTGGTTTCAGTGCAGACTTAGTAATCCAAAGTTTCTGCCACACAGCAGCTTATCCCAAACCAGTAGATATTAAAACCCACCACGAACTCCCTGATTTCTTCGCCCAACGTGGCGGTGTTGCCCTCCGTCCCGGTGATGGTATCATCCACTCTTGGTTAAACCGGATGCTGTTACCCGACACCGTGGGAACTGGCGGCGACTCTCACACCCGCTTCCCCTTGGGTATTTCCTTCCCCGCCGGTTCTGGTTTGGTAGCCTTTGCAGCCGCCTTGGGTGTGATGCCTTTAGATATGCCAGAGTCAGTTTTGGTAAGATTCAAAGGTGAATTGCAACCCGGTGTCACCCTGCGCGATGTCGTGAATGCCATTCCTTACGTAGCAATTCAGAAAGGTTTGCTGACAGTAGAGAAACAGAATAAGAAAAACATCTTCTCCGGGCGAATTTTAGAAATTGAAGGTTTGCCAGATTTAAAAGTTGAACAAGCCTTTGAACTCACCGATGCTAGCGCCGAACGTTCTTGTGCCGGATGCACAATTAAGCTGAGTGTAGAGACAATTTCTGAATATCTGCGTTCCAACGTAGCATTGCTGAAAAATATGATCGCACGCGGCTATCAAGATGCGCGTACTATGCTGCGCCGTGTGGCAAAGATGGAAGAATGGTTAGCAAATCCCGTGTTATTAGAAGGCGATGCCGATGCGGAGTACGCCGAAATAATTGAAATTGATTTAAACGAAATCAAAGAACCAATTGTTGCTGCTCCTAATGACCCCGATAATGTTAAGTTATTATCGGAAGTGGCTAACGATCCAGTGCAAGAAGTATTCGTCGGTTCTTGTATGACGAATATTGGTCATTATCGGGCAACAGCGAAAGTTTTGGAAGGCGCAGGTGAAGTAAAAACTCGCTTGTGGATAGCACCACCAACGCGCATGGACGAACACCAATTAAAAGAAGAAGGTGTATACAGCGTTTTTGGGGCTGCGGGTGCTAGAACAGAAATGCCAGGATGCAGTTTGTGTATGGGTAATCAGGCGCGAGTTGCTGATGGCACAACAGTATTTTCTACCTCTACCCGCAACTTCAATAATCGCATGGGTAAAGATGCGCGAGTGTATCTTGGTTCAGCAGAATTAGCCGCAGTTTGTGCGCTACTAGGACGGCTGCCGACAGTGCAAGAATATTTGGATATTGTGGCGAGTAGAATTCATCCTTTTGCAGATGATTTATATCGGTATTTGAACTTCGATCAAATCGTCGGTTTTGAGGATGAAGGGCGCGTGATTGCGTTGGAAGACATGCCGAAGATTGAGGATATTTTGGATATGCCAGCTAGTAGTTTGAGTAGATAATTAAAGTTTGGTGGGCAATGCCCACCTTTCAAATCAATTATTTTTGAAAAAGCTTAGAAATAGCTATTAAATCACGTCCTTGTATCTCAACTGTAGATGAGTCTTTCCTTGTGAAGGCTTTTTCTCCAAGAAATGAAACTTCAGTTTGGATCGGGATAGTAATTCTAATGACTGAATGACCTTTATATGATATCGTATCAAACTTAGTTAGTACCTGCGTCTTTAATGTTTCTGTAAGAGCAGAATTCTGAATTGTATTCGTCAATAATCTCACATATTGCTCGATAGTTTGCTTTTGCAACTTTGCTTCTCTATCAATTCCTACAATATATCTTCCATTAATTTCAATAGGTTTTACCTTATCTTGCATTTCGATTTTATCAGCGTCTTTTTGA
This sequence comes from Nostoc sp. DedSLP03, assembly GCF_034530815.1. Lineage (NCBI taxonomy): Bacteria > Bacillati > Cyanobacteriota > Cyanophyceae > Nostocales > Nostocaceae > Nostoc > Nostoc sp. DedSLP03. The sequence goes on along the minus strand of NZ_JAVRCK010000001.1, from coordinate 225,456 downwards.
GAGTCAGTAACTCCAATATGAATATATCCATCGCTATCTGACCCTAAGTTTGCTATTCCACATATAGTTTCAACAATTCTTTCTAATAAATCTTTATTTAGGTTTCTTTTTGGAGATAAATCGAGTAACCCTTGCTTACATTCATACCTTGAAGTTTCTATACGAGAACGACGCAAAGAATTTTCAAGATCAAGTACAAGTTCAACGCCATGTCCTAAAACAGATGGTTCTTTTTTAGCAAAACAATCTTGAATTAGACCTATAGTTTGCTTAATGTTGCTCTTACGGTCTTCTGTTGTTGTGTAGTGACTACTTAAATCCAACTTTCTCTGAAGTCCTCGAAGACCATTCATTATACCTTCTGGATCAACAGGAGAAAGTTCTTTACGAATAACTAGGTCGAAAAAAGCCATTAAAATAGTGTAAAATGCTGTTCTGATAGGATTATTACTATTTGGATTGACAACACGCAGTAAAGACTTAGGTTCTGAACTATAAGCTTCTATTGTTTCTCGCATCACTGCAAATGTTGTGATTATATCCTGAGTTAATTTTTTGAATCCATAGGTTGCTAAGGCACTATCTAAAACTTGAGAATATTTGCCACTCAAGTCATATAAACTATCTAAACGTTCGGTGCTTACTGGCAAAGGTTCATTGAGTAAAATAGAAGCTATAATATCAGCTATCATTTGTTCGTCTTCGCTTTCTCGAAGTAGTTTTGCAGTTAAGGCTCCTTGTTTACACCATATTGTATCTTCAGCTTTAATTTTATAACCTTGATTACTTTTTTGTGAATCAATACTTATTTCTGGCATATCTGTAAGACGTAATACTTTATCTGAAACGTCTCCACGCAACTCCATAGAGATTGTTCTCACTAATTCTGCAAATGCAGTTGTTACACCCGCTTGTCTTTTTTCTTGGCTACTTAAGTGTTTACCACTGGAATTAATACGACCAAAGACTTCTGTGATGTCTTCTTCTGCCATTGCAGTATATACTGTTATTGCAAGTTGATAATCTAAAATATCGGCACATTCTTTTCCAGATAGTAGCTTTATGACTTTTTTGCCATCATCTTTTTTGCTAATTGGAATTTTCAGAATGTTATCAATTGCTAATTGTTTAGCATAAGAAAACTCCTCAATATCAAAATATTCATCATCAAAACTAAACGAATTTTCGATAAAACTAAAAATTGCATTAAGACGTTGCATTCCATCAATAATTTCATATTTGCCACTACCGTGTATCTGAGGGCGTTCTGCTAGTAGAATCAATGGGATAGGATATCCTTTTAAAATACTTCCAATTAATTTTTCTTTTTCTGAAACCGTCCATACAAGCTTTCTTTGATACTTTCTATTTACTAATAAACTACCTGAGCGATAGAGTCGGTAAGCTTCTGTAACGCTCATTCCGCGAGGTGTAATGCTCATATTCAGCGTTTAATAAATTTAATTTGTAGTACAAAGCTACACGAAAAAATCAGTTATATTTAATACCTAAATATTTTCTTAAGATTGAGCCGTGCTCACACTTCTAAATACTCCAGTACGATGACTCCGCAGATTCCTAGCAAATAATATTTTCAAAATATAGAGTTCCAGTAGAATCGAAATATCGTATCATGTGTTGCGATCGCACCCTTAATTCCTTAAGTGCGATCGCGATAAACTGTTAAAATCTAATTACCTGACACCAAAATTTTAACAGGTGAACACCAATAGATTTCTGCACATAGGAGTTATTAAAATGCTTGAACTTCACAAAAGCTATGTTATTGATGACAATCAACAACCTATTGCCGTACAAATTCCTATCGCTGAATTTGAAAAAATTGAAGAAATTCTTGAAGATTATGGGTTAGCAAAACTTATGGAGGAAGTAGAGGAAGAAAAACCATTATCAAAAGATGAAGCACTACAATATTATCAATCATTAAAAGAAGAAAATGTGGCAAGTTGAATATACCAAAAGGTTCTTAAAAGAACTTGCTGTTTTACCAGTTGAAATTCAAAGCCGCATAGAACCTATTGTCTTTCAAGAACTTGAATCAGAGAATCCCTTTGAATTAGGATATCTTGAAAAGCTGAAGGGCTATAGTGATAAATATAAGATTCGAGTTGGTGATTATCGGATTGGCATTACTCTCGATCAAGCAACAAAAACATTAATTTGCCAACGAGTTGCTCACCGCAAAGACATCTACAGAATTTTTCCTTGAAGCACTGTAAAACTTGTTATCGTCATTACTGTACATATACCCTAATACCAGTAAAGCGGCAAATGCTGTGTGACAACAATTTATTGATTTTATAGATGTCATTTGCAGTCAAGCTTTAGGAGTATAAAGATAATAATGTTTTCACCTAATTGACCATTCTATCAGCGCGATCGCACCCTTGCACTTTGCACACAGACCTAACCCCCAACCCTTGTAGGGAAGGGGGAGAAATCCAGCTTCCCTCTCAGTTTCGGAGAAGGATTGGGGGAGAGGTCAATCTATGCGATCGCGTATGTTCCAAAACAAAGCAACGGATTTGTATTAAGTACGTATGTAATAAACCTTATGAGGGGAGATCGACGGTTAAGATAATGTCAACTTGATAATACTTCATCAAAGTATCGATCGATTTCTGCTTTCAGTATGTCAAAGTCTACAGGCTTGGTTAAGTGGGATTTGAAACCAGACTTCAGCGCAAGCTGCCGATCCTCTTGGCTACCATAGCCGGTAAGCGCAATCAGAATTGAGCGAGTAAATTTGGAGTCTTTACTTAGTTCTTGTGCAACGGCAAATCCATCCATTTCGGGAAGTCCGATGTCACAAATAATCACATGAGGCTCAAGCTTCTTTGCAGTTTCTACCCCTAAAATTCCATCCTTGGCAATGGCAACTTCATGCCCAAAATACTCAAGTACTGCTTGTAATGATACGGCTGAATCCTCGTTATCTTCAATAACTAAAATCTTCAACGATTTTTTCGCCGCCTCTGTAATCTCTAGTTCGTTGTCCGAAGCTGTAATCTCTTCGCATATAGGGAGAGTGACTTTGAATTCTGCTCCCAAATTTATCCCTCTACTTGAGGCTTCAACATTACCACCATGAAGTTCTACAAGACTTTTGACTACCGAAAGTCCCAAACCTAGCCCGCCCCGCGAACGATCTAAACTGCGATCGGCCTGGGTAAACGGCTCGAAAAGTTCTGGTAATATTGTCGGTTCTATGCCGATGCCTAAGTCTCTTACAGATAAGGCCGCTACACTACCTGAGCCATTTTCACCTGGAATACATGAAAGAGCCACCCAGATGGTTCCATCTGGCTGGGAAAACTTTAAGGCGTTATCAAGAAGGTTCCCAAAGATTTGGAAGAAGCGAGTGGAGTCAACATAAGCCCACACGGGCGTGTTTGGCAGGTCTTCTACAACATTAAGGTTCCATCTCTTGATTGCTTGTGTATGGTCATTGAGACTTTGGCGAATTAATTCTACCAGATTAACCTTCTCAAGGTTTAATGAAATCTTCCCATAAGTGATGGACGACACATCAAGTAACTCATCGATCAATTTCGAGAGGTGCTTAATCTGGTTTTGCATCATTAAAACTGTTTCTCCGACTGCACCAGTCTGTCCTAGCTTCAACTTCAGTAGCTGAACGCCGTTGGAGATGGGGGCAACGGGATTCCTCAGTTCGTGACCCAGCATGGCAATAAATTTGTCTTTTAGGGCATTTTGGTTCGTCAATTTCTGGAAAAGTTGCACGTTAGCGATCGCAACTGCTGTAGTATCAGTCAAAATCTCCAGCATTCCGATCTCTTCAGATGTGGCTAAGTGGGGTGTACTCCAGTAAGCTCCAATCGCACCCAAGGGATCGGAAACCCGAATCGGAACCATCACTAAACTTTTGACAAAAGTTACCTTGTACGCCTCAATCGGAATTCGTGCATCCTGGTAAATATCCTCAATTACGGCTGCTTTTTTATTGAGCATTGCCCAACCGGAGATGCAAGACTTGAGGGGAAAACGCATACCTTTCCAAAGCGGGCCAATGGCGTTTTCATCGACATAGTGGCAACATTCACCATCCCGCAATACAAAAGTTACTCCATCAGCATTTGTGAGATCGCGAGCAGCCAAACGCACAATCTCAATAATTTCTTCAATAGTCCGCACACAAGCCAAATCCTTCACGACCGAAAGCAGCCTGTCGTAAGAGGAAATGCTATGGCTCCGATCTGAATTCTGTTCTTGAGAGATGGAGGTTTGTAATATATTTTTCATAAAGAACTCCGAAGAAAAAGATATCGGTATAAAAACTTAGACATAGCAGGAGGCAGAAGGCAGTTCTTGCTGGAGGCTCAGTTGGTAAAACTATTGCTATTCTTAGCATTCACGCTTTAAAAATGTCCTAACCTTTGTGACTACCGCTATAAAACGGGTAGGTTCAGCAGACACCTACTCTTAATCGTAATCTTAACCTCGATATTGAGAGTGCAATCTGTTACCGCCTTTTTGCTTTTCCTTATATAGTATGAAATTCTTCAAAAGTGCTAAATAAATATTCGTAATTTACTTTTATTTATTAATGCAACTTTTGGTGTTTATTTACGAGGTTACGTAACAGCTTAAACTCGTTATTTAGACGTAGTATTTGCCAGAAAATCGAAGATGCGTCACAATCCTTCGTAGACATTGCCATCGCAGGCAAATTATTTGGCGATCGCTAAATAATACTCAAATCGCTCCCGGAGTTGTTCAACCGTCAGATTTTGAGTCCAGTATTCCACTAGAGCGTGACCAAATGCCCAGGCATTGCGATCGGGTGCAGCGGAATTTTCCAGCAGTAGCGGCCAAAGGGCTAGCAACTCAAAGTTGACCGAGTTGGTGTTTAAGAGTGAGAAAAGCTCATATCCCATTTGCAGTTTGCCAATGACAATCGGCAACTGTTCCACAGGAATTTCCTTTGCCAGCATATACGCAAGAGCTGGAGATCCGGTTGAGAGGGTAGAAACAAACTGAAGGACGGGACTTTTGAGCAATGTCGTTAATCCTTGTGTTGTCGTCATTTGGAAGGTGTAATGGTCGATGATTTTGGCGGCGGCGACGATGCGAGTTTCTAGGTTACGCAAAAAGCGGGCGAGACGGAGTTGCTTGGTAGGTGCGATCGCATCCACTAATCCTAACGATAGCGCTTCTACTCCCCAGGCAACTCGATTTGTTTTGCTGTCGCTTGTAACCACTGGTAGAACGAGATTACAGAAGTTTCCTAGCAGTTTAGCACGATACTCAGTGGCTTCGCGAATGGCAATTTCTTTAGGGCGATCGCCCCATTCCCAATCATAAGGTGGTTGCCATTCGCGGATGGGACGCAGCCGATCTACTTGAGTGACGATCGCGATCGCAGGTAAATCTGCAACTTCTGCTTTGATGTCTTGCAAAAAGTCTACATCCATTTGCAGGGCAGGATCGAGGGCAGGAGTAGCTAACAGCAGCAAATCTGAGTTGATGGCATAATCAAGCACCAAATTTCGGAGTTCGGCACGGTTGACTTGTTCGTAACCAGGTGTATCCAAAAGCGTCAGAGTTTCACCACTTTCAGTTTGCCATTGATAATTCTGAATGCGATCGGTACTGGGTAAAACATCAACGGCTGCGAGATCCGCCTGAAATAGCGTATTAATCAGGCTGCTTTTTCCCGATCCCGTGCGCCCCACCAGCAGAATATTCACGGGTTTTTGCTCAACCGCCTCGGCTGGTTGAGCTTGAATCAGGATTTCTCGGAGTGTTTGAGTTTTTGCCTGGGGTAAAGTTGGAGTGGAAACTACGGTTGCTGGAACTGGTAAGGTGCTACGTCCGTAAAGTGCGATCGCTTGTCGGCATAAGTTTCTCAAGGCAGCTTCCCGGAATAACTGGCTCAAATTCCCCAATAATTGCTGAGTTGCTTGGTTACTAGAACCCTGACTGGCTTGTTTTGCCACCGCCGCCACCGGATTTAAGATCCACTGTGCCCAGTTCCAAGCTTTCCAGAATTTCCGAGCCGATGGTTCCAACTTTCGGTAGACTTCATATCCTTGGTATGCTTGTCCAACCGTCACCTGATTGAGGACAGGGGATAACTTTTGCATCCACCGATCCATATCATCCACCGTTCCCCGAATCAGCCCGTAAGCTTGGGGGACGTAAATATTCAACAGGGGATATTGAACTTCCGGATTGTAGATATGAGCGATCGCTACAACTAAATCTTGGCATCGCGTCCAAAAAGTTTGCCAGTCTTCCCAAATCGGGCGATCGCTTTGTGCTGCTTGGAGAATTTCTTGAAGGGCGGTTTCAGCAAGTTTTGTGGTGTCACTTCCCACTGGTCGCGCTGCTGTATACTCTGCTGTCGATTCCAGTTCTTCACGGACTTCACTTAATACAGCTTCCACTTGGTTAACAGCTGGTTGAGTCCATTTGACTAGCAGCCAACGCCAACCAACAAATAAAACGGTGAATACACCCCAAATCCAATTAATGCCCCACGCATGAATTTGTGAACCGGCAGACACCAGTAAGAAAATGATGATAAACGCGATCGGGATTGCTAAGACCACCCACTGCCACAGTTTTAATCGCACCATTGCCCCATACCTGCTTTGAAATGTTGGGAAATTCGAGTTTTTGTCAAAATTACTCTTATAAAAAGTCTATCGTCTCCAATGCAGGCAGGATGTTTGGTATTCTGGGATTAATGGTAGACTCCTAATTATTAGGGATAAATGTTTTATTTTGCTGTAGGTAGCTAAATAAACAACTGGATATTTATATTTATAGATTAGAAGAAGTTTTAAATTGTTCAGTTGTCTATGAGAGCAAAATTTAGTAAACAAGCTATGCAAACAATTACCGATATTGGCACGCTGATTGTCAGCACACCCGGAACCTGTGGCGGTCGCCCTCGGATTGCGGGACACCGGATTACGGTACATAATATTGCGATCGATTTCAACGCAGGCATGAAACCGGAAGAGATAGTTGTCCAAAGACCACAGCTAATGTTGGCACAAGTTTATGCAGCGCTAGCTTACTACTATGCTAACCAGCAAGTAATTGACAGGGAGATTGCCGCAGAAATTGAAGAATACGACCGTTTGGAAGCTGAGTACACGGCGAAGAGACAGTGAGCCAAATTTGTTTGTATTTAGATGAGGACAGTGTTGAGAAGTCCCCTAATCAAAGCTTTCTGTAATGCAAACTTGGATGTTGTGACAGTGGCCGATGTAAGCAGGCAGAGCTATTCTGATGATGAGCAGCTAATTTGGGCAACAGAACAAGGGCGTGTTATCTATAGCTACAACCAAAAAGACTTTTGCTGCTTACATAACGAGTTTCTAGCCACAGAAAGAAATCATGCTGGCATTATCTTGTTGCAGCAACAACGCTATTCAGTAGGGCAACAGTTACAAGGGTTGCTCAAGTTGGTTGCTACTCGTTCGGCTGAGGAGATGGTAAACCAACTAGTATTTTTGAGTGCTTATATTGATAAAAGCTCTTAACGTTTTAAATACTTAATATTAGTTAATCTTAAGGGTAGTTGGCAACAAAAATTTTTAACAGAAGTTCCCAAGCGATAACATTTGCGGACGATATCTAAGGCAAAGTATGGTACGCGCAGTCGAAGTGGGTAAAACACGGGCAGATATAACCAGTAGTAAGCCTTTTTTAGGTTATTCCACTTTGAGCAAGCTTCTTGATGCAGGAAATCTGATATGTCTACGACTAATCCTCTACCTTGGTACATCATGACATTACGCCCGTGGACATCATGAGGGTGGAGTCCGCAACTTCGCGCATAGTCAAGAGCTTCATCGATGTCCTTTATTACCTGCTTGGGAATTAGTAAACCAAAGTGCATACAATCGTAGAGGGTTGTTCCATAAAGCCGTTTCAAGACTAAAAACCCATCCTTGGCGTAGAAACACTCAGAAAAGGCTGGATGATACCCTAGACGGTGGTAAACTTCTACTTCCTCTTCAAAACCTGGCCGTCCTGGGGCATAAATCTTAACTACATAGTCAGGGTAATCGGGGTGATAGACTACTGCGGCGTAGTTTCCTTTGCCAAGCAGCCGCCAAGGTTGTGGAAGATAGCTTACCTTAATTGGATTATGGGGATTAACACTTTCAATCTGTAATCTAGGCAGTAGTTCCTGATAAATGTTTTTGACTAACTGTTTTAGGGGCAATTGGTCCATATTAATTCCTTAGCCAATTTACGAGGTTTGGGAATAAGGTTGACTTGAGTGAATTACGACCTAAATGACACTGTTGCAACTTCCCGTTAACAGTAGAGATGGCAATTTTTATCCACAACTCATTGCGATATTGATTTTTCGATCAACAATTCTGATGCTGCTTCACCCTCACCCAGGTTATCAGAATTAACAGATTTAGAAAAACCATCTGCTACATCTTTGATAAAACCAGCTATAGGTACCGCAACTAGTAAACCCAAGACTCCGCCAACATTGGTTCCTACAAGTAAAGCAATTAATACCCATATTGGTCTAATACCAGTAAATTTGCCTAAAAGACGGGGTGCGATCGCCTGATCGATTAACTGATCGATAACAACAGCTACCGCAAAAACTTTAGCTGCTAGCCAAAAGTCATGTGACGCTATTATTAAAGTTATTAAAACCAGACTGACGACATCACCAAAGGGAATTAAGCTCAAAAGTCCAACTCCCAAACCAAAGAGTAAACCAAACTGGACTTGAAAAGCTAAAAACAATAATGTTATTGAAACACCCATCAACAAAGCCAAACTTACCTGACCAATTAAGTAATTTTGAAAGTTTTGCTGAATAGACAGGCTTATCTGCTGGGCAAGATTTCCAGGTAACTTTTTAAATATCGCCTCCCAAATTCTTGGGCCATCCAACAACAAGTAAAAAGTTAGCACTACTATAATTAACGCCTCAGAAATACTATCAATTGTATCTATGATAATACTTAAAAGTTTATCTGAAATAAACTCTATCTCATTTGGTAGTTGGTCATTAATTCTTGCTAATAACTGACTGAAATTCACATTTAATTTGTGCCTAAAAAACCAATCATTTACAATCTGAAGCTTTTCTTCGCTAGAATCAATCCATTGGGGAAAGACTTTAACCATTTCATTAAATTGCTCTAAAACAATGGGCATTAAAGTGATACCCAAAGCCACAACAATTACCAATGCTAATATAAAAACTAATGCTACTGCATAGCTGCGTTTAACTTGACGCTGTTGGAGAATCGAAACAGGATAGTTTAAAACGAATGCAAGCAAGGTAGCCAAGATAAGAATTGTGACGACTGGTTGAAAGTTTTTCACCAGCAAAAATGCTAGCCAACCATTGAGGAATACTAGAGGAAATAACAGTGTAAAAATTAACCATCTAAGTAATTGATTCAGTGAAAAATTCATAATTAATTTCAAAACGAAAATTATTCTAGTTACTAGATTGAACCGAGTAATTAAATTTGCTCAATAGGAAATAAACAATAAAAATCTTTCCCGACGATCTATTTCCCATTATTTCAATGATTAACTTTCAGCAAAAGCTGAAAATTGCTCCTCATTTATTCGCCCTGCTTGATAGAGAGTATTAGTAATTTCCGAAATAGTTAAAACCGCATGGCTACGATAACCATTTTGCTGTAACCTATCTTTCACTCCTTGTTCGTGGTCGATAAATACCACAATATCATTAACCTTTAACCCTGCTGATTCCAACTTTCCTGCTCCTTCCATAACACTTTTGCCGCTAATGAGAATATCGTCAACCACTACAACTGTTTCACCAGCATGAAAGTTACCCTCAATTACTCTCCGAGTTCCGTGTGCTTTCACTTCTTTACGCGGGAAAATCATCGGACAATGAAGGCGCAAAGCTAAACCAGTCGCAGTCGGTAATGAACCATAAGGAATACCTGCTAATCTATCAAAATTCAGATTCTTCAAAATATCCTCATAAGCTGTGAGAACTTGATTAAAAACTTGGGGATTGGAAATAATTTTGCGTAAGTCGATGTAATAAGGAAATATCGCTCCTGATGCTTGGACAAAGCTGCCAAACATAATGCAGTCAAGATCATAAAGTTGTAAAATCAAATCTTGATGTGGGTGCTGATTTAGAAAACAAACATCGGGAAACCACACAGAACAAGTAGAATTTTCGTAAATAATTTCAGTTTTGATTTGATTGATTTCTGCACTTAGTGACTGGACTTCTTTTGATAATTCGATATTTACTAACATATCTTGAGGAACAGGAATCAGTAAACCATCACCGTTACTATTCAAGCCAGCTTCTAGAATTTGTTTCAGGTTTTGAGCCTCCGCCCAGATGCTACGCGCCATCATAATTCGTTCGGGTGCAACTGCTCGAATAAGTGCTAAAACTTCAGGATTTGTAGTTCCCACTTCCAAACCCAATTGTTCTGGAGTTCCCCAGGTTTTTGATTCTTTTACTACCTGTAAATAAAGGGGTGATTCGTTTGTCGGATATTGCTGTAGAGCTTCTGCACCTGAATTAGAAGTACAGCATAAAATAAACACCGCTTTATCAGGATAGACTAAAAAAGGTGCTACGTGATCTTGTCCTGTATAGGGGCTGAGAGTGATTGCGTCCACTTGCCATTTTGTAAACACAGTCTGGGCAAAGATGCTACTAGTATTTAAGTCACTGTGTTTGGCATCTAAAATCACTGGGATATGGGCTGGAATAGCTGCTAAAGTTTTGTACAGTAGTTCTAAACCAGGAATACCTAAAGCTTCGTAAAAGCCAAGTGTCGGTTTATAAGCACAAACGAAATCAGAAGTTTCCGCAATAATGAATTGTAACCACTTTTCCAAACCAGCAATCAGTTCTTCAGATTCATAACGTTCAGGCATCATCTCTGGATTTGGATCGAGTCCTACAAATAACAAGCTTTGATTTTGTAAGATATTTCTATTCAATTTATCAAAAAAGTTCATGTTTTTTAAAGAGTTATTGGTCATTAGTCATTAGTCATTAGTCATTGGTCATTTGTCTTTTCGTTTATTTATCTCCATGACCATAGATTGTTTACTAAAACATTGATTCTGTTAATTCAGTACCTCCAGCCTTACGCCCTAATTGATAGTGAATTACTACAAATAAGATAACCATTGGCACTGAGGCAAAGTGAACAATTCGCAATGCTTGCCAATCGCCAAAGCAATCCACAATCCAGGAAAATTGAGCAGGTTTATACATTCCTATCCCTGTAAATAATGCCAGCAGCAAAATAGGAATAATTGCTGTATAAGCAATCCGATGCCAAGCATAAATTAGGCGTTGGGAATTTTGAGTTTTTTGTAATGCTTTCAAGTCATTAGCACCGACAAAGCGATGTCGCCAGCGTCGGGTAATTAAAATGTAAATTCCATACCACAACAGATTCAGCGAGAATAGCCACATTGCCGCAAAATGCCAGTGTCTACCTCCTGCAAGCCAGCCTCCTAAAGTAAATATTGGAGGAATGTGCAAACCTGCGCGTCCACCAAAAACAGGGTTAGCGTTGTAAATTTGTAGTCCACTGGTGAGCATGATAAATAGACTAATGATGTTACACCAGTGGAATATTTTGGCTCCTGTTGCTTGAGTGGGTCGCTTTCGAGTTGGAGAGGGAACGTTGGAAGTCATAAATTTTGACTGATAAAATTTGTTGTTTATCTGTCTTGGGTAAATAGCCCAGCAAGGTTAGGTGGGTATTACTCACTTTTATTTTCCCATCATTTAGATTCAGTATTTTGGCATTAATGGTCTACCATCTGCTGTTTGATTACCAGTAGACCGATGTCAATCCAATACCTAAATCAGCAGCGCAGCAGTACAGGATTGCTCTTTCTTGGTGGAATGGGGTTTTGTGACGACCGTAGAGTTGTCAAACGATCGCATTTTGGCTGGCGAATGCGAGAGCGTTTTTTATCCAGTATGTATTGGTGATAAACGCGGTTTACTTTTTAGACATGATTTAAGATTAAAACATCAACAGGTATCAAACATCCTTTAAGCAAGGAGAATAAGATGGCTAACACAGATAATCTCATCGGTGTGAGAAATTTGGGTATTGCGATCGCTGATTCTTTGATTGGTAGCACTGCTCCAAAAACTCCTCAGATATTGGAAGTTACTGGTCAAGGAGAGGTTAATGTTGCTACCACTTTAACTGATGTAGAATTGGGGATTAAAGTACAGGGAAAAACTGCAACCGAAGTTCAACAACTTGTTGCTCAACGTTCAAGTGCGGTAGTTGATGTCCTGCAAAAGCTTGGGGCGCAAGAACTTCAAACTACATCTATTCAACTAAATCCTGTCTATAGCTATGAAAATAATACTCAAACTCTCACAGGTTTTGAAGGTCTGAACACACTTGAGTTTGAGTTACCAACAAATCAATCTGGGGCAGCAATTGACAAAGCTATTCAAGCAGGCGCAAATGTCATACAGAATATCAGCTTCACTACCTCAGACGAAGTATTGCAGCAGGCACGCCTACAAGTTCTCAGCGAAGCTGTTAAAGATGCTAAAGCTCAGGCTCAGGCTGTTTTTAGTACCTTGCAGTTAACCCCCGGAGAGATTATTGACATTGATATCAACTCAAATGACAATCCTAGACCATCTCCCTTCGTGTCTAATCTAACAGCAGATAAGACTTTTGCAACAGCTAGTACAACTCCTATAATTGGTAGTCCTCAAACGGTAAAAGCTAGTGTTTCTCTAGATATCGGTTATTCTCCAAATTCAGCAGGGACTCTTGCTTCGGCTGCTGATAATCTTATCGGTGTGAGAAATTTGGGTATTGCGATCGCCGATTCTTTGATTGGTAGCACTACTCCAAAAACTCCTCAGATATTAGAAGTTACTGGTCAAGGAGAGGTCAGTGTTGCTACCACTTTAACTGATGTAGAATTGGGGATTAAAGTACAGGGAAAAACTGCAACCGAAGTTCAACAACTTGTTGCTCAACGTTCAAGTGCGGTAGTTGATGTCCTGCAAAAGCTTGGGGCGCAAGAACTTCAAACTACATCTATTCAACTAAATCCTGTCTATAGTTATGAAAATAATACTCAAACGCTAACAGGTTTTGAAGGTCTCAACACGCTTGAGTTTGAGTTACCAACAAATCAATCTGGGGCAGCAATCGACAAAGCTATTCAAGCTGGCGCAAATGTCATACAGAATATCAGCTTCACTGCCTCAGACGAAGCATTGCAGCAGGCACGCCTGCAAGTTCTCAGCGAAGCTGTTAAAGATGCTAAAGCTCAAGCTCAGGCTGTTTTTAGTACCTTGCAGTTAACCCCTGGACAGATTATTGACATTGATATCAACTCAAATGACAATCCTAGACCATCTCCCTTCGTGTCTAATCTAACAGCAGATAGGGTTTCTACAACTCCTATAATTGGTGGTTCTCAGACGGTAAAAGCTAGTGTTTCTCTAGATATCAGTTATTCTCCAAATTCAGGAGTGATTCTCGATCTACCTCTTAATGGATTGCAGCAATTTGCTTAGTCAGGACTTATGCAAGTTTCACAAGCACGTGGCGGACTACACCGCGCTCAATACCGTTCGGTTAAGGAATTTTTTGGTTGAGGCAGGCGGCGGCCGCCTTGTTAATGCATCGACTTGTATTGTGAATGCGGCAGCCGCCTTGTTAATACATCAACTTGTATTGTGAATGCGGCGGCGGCCTTGTTAATGCATCGACTTGCAAAGATTAACACCTCCTCCCCAAAGTTAAATACCTAAAAGTTGGCGTGTTTTCTAATCGCGGCATAGTGTCTTGCTGTTGTATTCATCTCAATCACCAACTCTGTCCCTTGACCTAACTGAGAATTACACTTAAGTTTACCTTGATGTTTTTCAACGATAATTTGCCGACTAATTGATAACCCTAGTCCTTGACTTTTGCCTACTGGCTTGGTTGTAAAAAACGGTTCAAATATATGTCCTTGGATATGGGGAAGCATACCTTTGCCATTGTCAAAAATGCGAATGATAACTTTGTGTTTTTTCCCTAGTAGTTTGTCATTTACCCAAGGTTCATGATTATTGACCAATGATAAATGACTGCTAACAACTTCTGTATGAATCAAAATTTTTGGAGTAAAAGAATGATCGTGCTTCATCCTCTCTTCTAAAGCATCAATGGCATTAGTTAAGATGTTCATGAATACCTGATTTAGTTCACCAGGGTAACACTCAATTAAGGGTAATTCTCCAAAGGTTTTAATTACTTTAATCTCTGCTCTATCAGGTTTTTCTTTGAGACGATGTTGTAAAATCCTGAGAACACTATCAAATCCTTGATGTATGTCAACCTTTTGCATTTGACCTTCGTCAGAGGTAGAAAAATTCCGCAAGGCGAAAACAATATCTTTCACACGCTCAGAACAGGCTCGCATTGACCACAGTAATTTAAAAAATTCTGTCTTCACGAAACCAAGGTCAAGGTGTTGCAAATGTAAGGCAATAACTGGGGTAGGTGTGGGATAGTAATATTGGTAAAGTTCAATAATTCTGATTAAATCTTCAGCGTATTTACTAGCAGTATGGAGATTGCCAAAGATAAAGCTAACGGGGTGGTTAATTTCGTTAGCCATATCTGCCACCAGTTGACCGAGATTAGCCATTTTCTGGTTCTGCAATAACTGCTTTTGGGTATATTTGAGTTCATCAAGAGTAGTTTCTAGCTGTTGTGATTTTTCCTTAACTTGGTCTTCGGTAGACTGGTGTTGAGTAATTTCTCTTTGGAGTTGTTCAAATAGTTGGTATTGTTGAGTAGCGATTGCTTTATCCTGATTAATATCCTTGTGCGTTCCCACCATCCGCACTGGTTTACCGAATTTATCCCACTGAAATACTTTGCCACAAGTCAAAATCCACTTCCACTCCCCGGATTTAGTTAACATTCGCAATTCGACTTCAAACACAGGTATGTATCCTTGGAGATAATCGTGCAATACCTGGCGAATTCTTGATAAATCTTGTGGATGTACCAGTTGTTCAAAGGATTTATAATCGTTGTCGATTTCGTCTACTTTATATCCCAGGATACTTTTCCATTGGGAATCGTAATAGGTTTTGTCAGTTACTAGATTCCAATCCCACAACCCCAAGCCACTAGCGATTAATGCCATTTGTAAGGTGGCTTGTGAGCATTCGCAAGTATCTAAATTTTCTAGAGATAAGTCTTTGGCTTCTGGGAAACTCTGAGAATCTTGTACTGAAAATGGAGCTTCTGATTCATGAGTAGCGGGTTCTTGGATATGCATAGCTGCTGGTACGATGAGGAAGATATTCTGTAGCTTTCTCTCTACGCTGTTTTAGCACCCTGACGATTCAGTTATGGACAAATCGCCTAGTTGGTTTATTAGGCTGTAACTTAGGTCAGGGATATATCAGCCGATATCATCAATTGGAATGGAATTTAGAAGAATGTAACCTCTGTTGCGATCGCAATAGCAATCTTTTAGAAAAAATCGCTACATTGTTGTGCATCTACATTCTAAGATATGTCTAAAAAAAGTAGTTCAAGTCACATATAATTACTTAAAAAGCCCGAAAAAGTTGTAAAAAAAATTCTATGATTGAATCACGCTAAATAATTTCAGGATGCAAAAAATTGTCAAGGCTTTTTTGTAGCTTTTTTAGTCAGAGCTGGCTGCTATGCATAAAAGGCGGTCGACATTGACTTCTAAAGCTGAATGGTGTGAAAAAATATCATACTGAATTAGAGTCAATGAGTAATGACTATAGATGAACTAGTATTGCTACTAAAAGCCAGTCAAGCAACCGGTTTAACGACGCTCCAAGAGTTGATATTACGTTGTTCGTGGGAAGGAGAAACCTACGCCAATATAGCTAGTGAAGCGCACTACGGCGAGGAACGTGTCAAGGAAATCGCTGCTCATTTATGGCAAGTACTGAGTAATTTTTACAAAGAACCAATACATAAATCTAACTTTCGCCAGACTCTAGAAAATCACCCTCAAAGCGTTGCGCATCAGCAGTTAATTAAGGAATTCAACCGAGCTGCCACAGCGATTTCCTTAGAATTTCCTAGCGGCCCAGTATCTTTTAATTCCAGATTTTACATCCCTCACCCGCCAATTGAAGAACTCGCTTACGCAGAAATGGCTGAACCTGGGAGTGTAATTTGCATCAAAGCACCCAAAAAGATGGGAAAAAGCTCTCTGGTTTTGCGGTTGCTTGCACGCGCTAACAAGCAAAGCTTTAATACCGTAACTTTGGACTTTCAGCAAGCAGACAAAGCAGTATTTGCCAGTTTGGATAAATTTTTGCGCTGGTTCTGTGTCAATGTTAGTCGGGAGTTACAGCTAGAACCAAAACTCAATGATTATTGGGATGAAGATATGGGTAGCAAAGTCAGCTGCTCTATCTATTTCCAAAAATATTTACTGCCTGCGCTCTCAAGTCCCCTGGTTTTAGTATTAAATGAGGTGGACTGGGTATTTGAGTATCAGGAAATTGCTCAAGAGCTGCTACCATTAGTGCGATCGTGGCATAAACAAGCCAAAAGGGTAGAAATTTGGCAAAAACTGCGTCTGGTTCTGGTTTATTCAACAGAAATTCTTGTTCCCATAAAACTCACTCAATCGCCATTATTTAATATTGGTTTGACAATTAATTTACCTCCCTTTACGAAAGAGCAAGTGCAGGATTTAGCACAACGTCACGGCTTGGATTGGACAGATGGTAAAGATGCCGATAGTTTGATGGCAATGGTGGGAGGAAATCCTTATTTGGTGCGATTGGCATTGTATCACCTTGTGGGTAAAGGTGGATTAAAAGGAGATTTAGGGCAGTTATTGCAACAAGCACCCACAGAAGCCGGAATTTATAACCAGTGTCTAAGGCAATATGTATTAGCACTTCGAGATCAGCCAGAATTGGGAGATGCTTTTTATGAAGTGATTAATACTACAAATTATGTGAAATTAGAGCCAAGCTTGGCATATCAATTACAAAGTATAGGGCTAATTAATTTAGAAGGCGATGTCTACGACGGGCTACGCCTACGCAGTACTCCTACGTGTGAATTATATCGGTTATATTTCCAACAATATCTTAAAAAAAGTGAGAATTTCAATAATACTCCTGTTGAACAATTGAAACAAGAAAATCAACAGTTATCAGTCCTCTCTAGTTTAGATGAACTCACTTAATTAGTTAATCACTGCTACTTTGAAAGCTACCTGTAAATTGAGTGGCAATTTGCTCGTCATAACACTCTAAGATCACTAATTTTGTGCGATATGAATAAGAATTCAGCTATTCTGAATTCAGGAGTCAGAATTCAGAAGTCAGAATGAAGGCGCTCTCTACGAACGCTAACAGCGTGTCGCAGACAGACGCTAAAAGCGTAGCTTGCAACTCTTACAGAGTAAGCAAACTCGCTTGCCGCCGCCGCTATCAGCGGTAAATTCAGACTTGCCACTGTTTTGTTTACCATGAAATCTGCATATTTACTGTAGGGCTTAAACCCCTGAATTCATCCATCAGTCACTGTTTTGTTTACCACGAAATCTGCATATTTAGTGTAGGGCTTAAACCCCTAAATTCATCCACCAATCGCACAAAATTCATTCTAAATTCTGTTTCGATAAAAATAGCAATTGACAAGATTTTTTTGTCGATGAAACTTCCTTTATCAGCTTGGGAATAATAAATCATGCATGAGATAAGCTTGCAATTAATCTCAGCAAATTAGGTGTGTTTACCATCGACAATTAAAGGAACAATTTGTTAATGAAAGTGAGTTCATCAGGGATTAAGCTAGGTTTTGCAGTTGTTAGCAGCAGTTGTCTTGCAGCAGTCGCGATCGCTATGAGTGGAGCAAGTGCAATTGCTGCTCAATTCATCACAATTGAAAGCACTGGTACATTATCAGGAACTATTGAACTGCCCAGAAATAATCCCAATTTCAATAACAGTATTACTCGTATTGATACCGATGATACTGGAACTTATTACCGGAACTTAGGTACTAATAATAATCCTAATTATGTTCCTGTATACCAATCAGACTATTTACAGGTAAAAACACGCTCCGATGGAAGTCTGCATCATTTTGTTGACTTTAAAGGTATTCCAATTGTCTCGTTTGATGGTGTTCTGACATCGCCTGTTCTTTCTGGCGGTCAATTGACTACCTTTCTTTACCAGGGACAATTGTCAGGAACCACATTTCAAGGAGTAGTTCAGGATGAATTTAATCTTACAAAAGCTTTCTACACTGGTACTGTCACTGACCCAAACACCGGAAAGAAATATCAAGGTACTTTTGAAGTGAGTGGATATGGGGAGCGATATAGTAATCCCAATGGTAATTTAACTCCCACGGTCTTTGATTTCAAGTCTGATATCCCAGGTTTCCCAGGCGTAACATCCTTGACCATAACTAACGCTAGTTTGGCAAATCTAAGAATCATAGTACCTATAAATGAAACTTCTATTCCAGAACCCGCGAGCCTTCTCGGAACTCTGATGGTAGCTAGTTTTGGTATCGTTCTGAAAAGAAGAAAAGACAGCGGACTTAGGAAGACGTTTTAAAACTGAAAGCCTGTTGTAAAAAAGCTCACAAGGCTGAAGCTGAATTGTAAAAATCAGTGCTTTGTGAGCAAATAATCTTAGACAATAAGGACTAAAGTCCTGACTACGAACTTATTTATCTATCAATTTAAAATAAGCCGGATTTGCAAAAGTCCGGCTGAGTTTAATCATTCATCTATACGCAGTAGCTTGCGGTAAAATGGTTGTGAAAAATCGGTTATACGATAACGTTTATAGTTATCCATAAGTTCAATTAAAAAATTAATAAACTCGAAACTAGCCATCATCAGTTCATAACTCAGGTCAGCATTGCCATCAAACTGAATTCGGCAACGGGTTAAGTCTGAGGGTAAAGTAGCAACATTCCAGGAGGCGACAAAGGGGACATGTTCGCTGGCTTCAATCTTCCGATGTCCCTCCAAGACCCCTTTTTGATAAAGACTGATGGCATAGGGTAAGAAATTGCGCCTAGCACCCTGAACATATGGTAAGTAAACACTGGCTTGTTGTTGAGTTGCAGGCTGGAGTTGCTCAATAGACATAGTTAAATATTCCTCAAGTTAGTTAGCAACTGGGGATATTAGTGGATGTTAGTAGTATTCCCCAAAGATGTGTCTAAAGCACATAGTAGGAATGGGGATTGGGGATTGGGCATTGGGGATTGGGGATTGGGCATTGGGCATAAGGGATAAGTCTTTGATACTTGCTGACGAGTTTTTGAACTCCAGTCCCCAGTCCCCAGTCCCCATGCCCCATGCCTCATACCCAATAAATGAAGTTACTACTAAGAAATATTAAAATTTCGGTTACAATGATGCTGCATTAACTGTTATCGAATCTGGGAACGGTAACACTAAAAATCCCTACTATACAGTGGTGGATGGCGTTATTGCAGTTTTTCCCAACAAAAAGCTGCTGCTGCCTTGCTATTACTTTATCCAAACCGGAGTTCTCATTAGAGAAAGTCCGACTCTACAAGCTTCCTGCCGAAGTGGCTATCAAAGGAATCAAGCTTCTGTCTAAGAGTAGTAAACGCGGTTAATATGAGGTAATTACGCACAGTGGCGGTGACAACAAAGGTAGTCCCAGCGGCTTTTGGCTTAGGGATAGCGGGTATTGCAGTTTGCCCATTCCGATTAATATCGGGAAAAGTAGCTTAGGGATATTTGTCCGTAAAATTACTAACTGTAGACAAATAGTGGTTTTTGAATCAAGCAACCTAACCTATGCCAGCGAATTCCTGGCCCGAAGAAGATTCTTATCAAGAGCTCGATCCGCTCAACTCCTTGTTATCTGACCTATCAGTAGATGAGGAGTCAGTGGTAGAGACAGATTCTATGTCTCTACCATCCCGGTTTCAAGGTCGTAGAGGCAAAGCAGCTCTAGTCTTGACTATCGTCTGGAGTGGCACGATCGCTCTGCATTTAGTTTCTTGGGCTTCCATTTTTATTCTAGGACTGACCACCATTCTAGGATTTCATGCTTTGGTGGTAGTGTTTACTAAATCCCGTCGCTATCCAAAAGAAATACAGGGAGATTTACCTTCTGTTTCTGTGCTAGTGGCTGCGAAAAATGAGGAAGCGGTAATTACTAAATTAGTCAAAAATCTTTGTAATCTGGAATATCCAGGTGGGGAGTACGAAATTTGGATAATTGACGATCGCAGCAGCGATCGCACGCCACATTTATTAGCGGAACTCGCACAGAAACACGACCAGCTGAAAGTACTAAGGCGTTCAGCAGAAGCTACTGGTGGCAAATCAGGAGCGTTGAATCAGGTATTGCCGCTGACAAAGGGCGACATTATAGCAGTATTTGATGCTGATGCCCAAGTAACACCAGACTTGCTGCAACAGGTAGTACCTTTATTTCAAAGAGAAAACGTGGGGGCGGTGCAGGTGCGAAAAGCGATCGCCAACGCTAAAGCAAACTTTTGGACTAAGGGTCAAATGGCTGAAATGGCCCTTGATACCTGGTTTCAGCAACAACGGACTGCCCTTGGTGGCATTGGCGAACTGCGGGGCAATGGTCAATTTGTCCGGCGTTCCGCCTTGGAAAGCTGCGGTGGCTGGAATGAAGAAACCATTACCGATGATTTGGATTTGACAATCCGCTTACATTTGGATAAATGGGATATTGAGTGTGTTTTCCATCCTGCGGTGCAAGAAGAAGGAGTGACAAATGCAATTTCACTCTGGCATCAGCGTAACCGTTGGGCAGAAGGCGGTTATCAGCGCTATTTAGATTATTGGGATTTAATTCTCAAAAACCGGATGGGATGGCGTAAAAGCTGGGATCTGCTGATTTTTATGCTGATTATGTATATCTTACCGACAGCAGCAGTCCCAGATTTATTAATGGCGATCGCTCGTCATCGTCCACCAATGTTAAGTCCGATCACAGGCTTGTCCATTTCTATGTCTATGGTAGGGATGTTTACAGGTCTGAAACGGGTACGTCAAGATCAAAAGTTCCCACTTTCTACATATCTTATAATGCTGGTGCAAACCCTGCGTGGCAGTTTATATATGTTGCACTGGTTAGTCGTCATGAGCAGCACTACTGCTCGGATGTCGGTAAGACCAAAGCGCCTGAAATGGGTGAAAACCTTGCATACGGGGAATGGGGAATAGCCCCTTTGGGGAATTAAAAATTAAAAATTAAAAATGCAAAATTACCTAAAATAATTTTGCATTTTTTTATTCATCATCAACTTCTGCTTCTTCTACCCATTCTGGTGTAGTTATAGAATCGGAGAATTCTGGGAAATCATCTGCAAAACGGATAATTTGTCCGTTGAAAAATTCTGCTACACGTTGAGCTGCGATCGCTACTTCATCAGGTTCCCAATCAGGTGCGGGTATTTGTTTTGGGGGTGGAGGCGAAGTTTGCATCCCGTTTCCATTTACCCCATTCCCATTTACACCATTTCCATTTGCCCTATTTCCATTTACACCATTGCCATTCTTTGCTGCCAACTCGCTTTTTTGTGGTACTGGTGATGGGTTAGTTGGCTGTGGTGCTGGCGCTGGAGGCGAAATTTGCTGGTTGTAACTGGGAGTTGGTGGCTGTTGAATACGAATAGAATCTTTTGGCGGAGGATTTTTTTTGGCTGAGGTAGAGTTTGAAGAAGTTCCTTTTTCTAAATTTATCTGGATTTCACGCTGGAAAGTCTGCTGGAAAGCCGCCGTAATCATCGGTAGATAAGATTTACCCTTGTCATACCATGCCTGTTTAATCGCAATTCGAGCCACAGCACCATCGAACTCGATGAGTTGGCTCATTTGACGCAGCATTTCTTGCCTTGATTTTGGCTGGAGGTTGGCAAGTACTTGTTGCCAAATCTGAGTTAAGTCATATTCTGCTTCGCCAACAACTTCTGAAGTTACTGGTTCAATATTCACCGATGGTACAGGAACAGATACAGGTTCTGGGGTTGGTGGTGAAACTGATTTAGCAGCAGAATTATGATTTGTTTGCCGTTCAACTGGGGGAGATGAAGTGACGGGCTGATTTTGGGCTGTCGCTTGATGATTGGCAGATGCAGAATTATGATTTGTTTGCGGTTCAGCTAAAGGTACAGAAGAGACTGGCTGATTTTGGGCAACGACTGGAGTATAACTTGGAGATACAGCAGGTGTATTAACTCGCGGCGCGACACTTGGGGCTTGTGGCTGAATATTCGTCGCACTAGGCAACAATCCTAGTAATGTTACCTCCAACCACAAACGTGGCTGAGTGGTATTTTTAATTTGTACTTCAGCTTCTCGTAAGTGTTTCTGTCCCGCCAAAATCACGCTGATATCGAAGTATTGAGCAAACTCAATCAGTGCTGTCCAAGTTTGCTGAGTACAAGCAACCAAATCGTGGCGGTTGGGTGCTGTTTTGGCAATCAGTAAATCGCGGTAAAAAGCAGCAAGATTTTGCAGAATAGTTAGGGGTTCTCGACCGCGATCTAAAATGTAGTGAGTACAGTCTAGAACTGCTTCCGGTTTATCTTGAGCGATCGCATTTAAAAGCGCTAGCAAGTCCTGTTCGCTTACCGTCCCCACCAAATCCCAAACTCGCTCTGGTGTGACTTCACCTGCTAACAAGCTTAATTGGTCGAGTAGACTTTCGGCATCTCGCAAGCCTCCCTGAGAAAGTTGGGCTACCAGGGTGACAGCATCATCTGAAATATGAATATTTTCTTTAGAGGCGATCGCACTTAAATGCTTCACCATCGCCTCTAACTGAATGCGTCTAAAATCAAACCTTTGACAGCGCGAAATAATCGTTGGTAATACTCGTTGCGGGTCTGTTGTTGCCAATACAAAAACCACGTGTCTCGGTGGTTCCTCTAGGGTCTTAAGTAGTGCGTTGAATGCCTGGGTACTGAGCATGTGGCATTCATCGATTACATAAACCTTGTAGCGACACTGCACAGGAGCAAACTGGGCTTTTTCAATCAACTCACGGATATTATCGACACCAGTGTTACTAGCGGCATCGATTTCAATTACATCTAGGGTGTAGCCCTTAGCGATTCCCTGACAAACCTCACACACGCCGCAGGGTTCAGCCGTGGGCTTATCACCTTTGAGACAATTGAGGGATTTAGCCAAAATTCGGGCACTAGAAGTTTTCCCCGTACCTCTTGGCCCGGTAAATAAGTAGGCAGGGGCAATTTTAGATGTGCCGATCGCGTTCGTGAGGGTGGTGGTGATCGCCTCTTGACCCACCAGTTCAGCAAAACTTTTGGGGCGATATTTGTGGTGCAGGGGTTCGTAAGACATGGAAATATAGACTTCAATGCCTTTCAAAGTGAATTAGTAGCACCGAGTCGAGTTGAGGATTCAATTATTTTAAACTCTCGTACCTGGCTTTATTTACCGATGTTGCCATAGCCCAAGACTCAACTAATGCCGTAAATTTTGGCACTTAGGAAAGCAAGCAACCAGAGCTTATCCTCTACTATGATTTCAACATCAATGTATGGGAATTATAGCATATCATTTAGTACATTTGTTCTATTTAAAGAGACTGGGAAGCAGAGGAGAATAACTCTTGACAAATGACAAATGACAAATGACAAATGACTATACGTTTTATTGACTAAACTAACGTCATAGTCCAGTGCGATCGCTACAATTTTATAGATAAAGTAAAACTCGATGGTGCAGCAGATGCTCAAGCGGCTATTTCAATGGCTCAAAAAGCTTTTTCAGAACTTGTTTGGTGGAAAACAGACTACCTCAAAATCTAGGGTAAATGTAGAAAAAGAACCAGCACCACCCTTGAGCGATACGGATCTGGAATTTCTCTTCAACGAACTGTTGCAAGGAGTACATCAAGCACGAGGGGAAGCATGGGCACAGAAGTGGCTGCATAATATCGAACATCGGATCACAACTCAAGAGTGGGTTGAGTGGTTAGGGCGCTTTGGCGACAGATTGCTCGCATCTCCGACACCCAATAATGAAATGGCGGCGCGGTTAGTGCAATTGGGTGAGTTAAAAGTCGGAGAAATTGGAGATGTTGCCTATAATATCGGGATGCAGTTGTTGACACGCAATGAAGGCGAACCAGTTTGGGAATATGAAGGGCCAGATGCTTTTAGCACTACTTCTTTGCCCTCTGAAGGAACTGCCTCAGTATCGGAGTCAGCAGATGCACCAGAGAACCTCCCAGAGGGAGAATACCAAACTGTCACCCTAGAACAGTTGTTTGTGATGTTGCAGGAGGATGAAAATTTACGTCAGCAAATTGCTCAACAGCTTGCCGTTGAAACAGACGACCCACAAGTGCTTGTCCAGGCATTAATTAGTCAGTTATATCCTGCTGGCCAATCGACTACAGAGCAAACTGAAAATTAACTGCTGGAGAGAATCAAATTCAAGAGTTAAACCTGGGAATTGTAACGTTGTAATGCTATGCTCTTGAAGATTTGTATATTTTTTGCTAACCTGCTACGGAAGCGCTGTCCGAATCTAATGGGTTTTTACGTAATTGATGATTTTTTTAAGACAACGATGGCTAAAATCTAGAAAAACAAAATCCAAGAGTGTGGCAGATGCTCAGGCGGATATCGCAGTCGCTTAAAAGGTTTTTAAAGCGCCTCATTGCAAGTAAACAGAATAGTTCTCTCAAGGCTTCGAGAGGACGCAATTTGGTGGGGGTACCACCAGAACTAACCAATGCGGATCTGGAACAATTGTTTATCCAATTGTTAGAAGGCGTGCATCAAGCACGAGGACGACAGTGGGCATTGAGGTATCTGCAACGAATCGAATATCGCATTCCGGCTGAACGTTGGATAGACTGGTTGGTGATGTTTGGTGAAAGCTTACTAGCTTCACCTACACCAAATCCTCTTTTAGCAACACAAATGGTGCAATTAGGGGAACTTGGTGTTGGCAGAATTGGAGAAGTTGCTTATGACATTGGCATTCGGCTAATGCAAAACTTACCTACAGAAATAGAAAATTATCAGGACAATCAGGCACAAGACGATCTAGAAATCACTCCTGGGCAAGAACTGATCCGCGAGTTGGGCGAGCAGTTATGGGAGTATGATGAGCCAGATGTAATCGAAACTACTCCTGGACAAGAACTGATCCGCGATTTGGGCGAGCAGTTATGGGAATATGATGAGCCAGATGTAATCGAAACTACAACCGATGAAGAAATTATCCCAACTTCTCCCGGACAAGAGCTAATCATTAGCTTTGGCGAGCAATTATGGGAATATGATGTGCCAGATGTTGAACCAATAACGTCAGCACCTCAAAATGCCTTTTTTGAGGAGAGATTGCCCGAAAACTTCGAGGAACTGGTATCGGAATATGAAAGGGAAGACGCCCAAGCCACAATACCAGAAAATATCCCTCTGCCGACAGCAGAAGATACAATCAACTTGTTAACCCAACTTCGGTTTGACGAAGAAGAAGTTGTTCAAATTACTACACCAGCAAATCTTCTTTCCACGAGACAAAAGACTGAATTAGCAACGTCTCCCTCGGTGGAAACCTGGGATAACACTTTGACGAATTTAGAGCCAAATGTGGCTAATACTTTAGATGAGTTGTGGGTGAAGTTGGATCAAAGTACCAATTTAGTCCAGCAACTTGCTTCAGATTTGGCAGTTCAAAGCAGTAATTCTCCTGGTATTATTGAGCGGCATAACGATAATTCGATTACCCACGCTCAAGGGTGGTTTTACCAAGGTCTTAGCCAAGCGAAAACAGGCGATTTGCTAGGCGCGATCGCATCTTATGATCGAGCAATTGAAATGCAACCCGAATTCTCCGAATATTGGTTTAATCGAGGCTTAACGCTGTTCCATTTAGAACGTTTTGATGAAGCGATCGCGTCTTATGAAACAGCCATAGAATTGAAACCAGACTTTTACAAAGCTTGGTACAACCGGGGTGGAACTCTCGGAGAATTAGGATACTTTGAAGAAGCGATCGCTTCTTTTGACAAAGCTATAGAAATCAAGCCAGACTATCAAGAAGCGTGGTCTAGCAAGGGTTTGGCACTGCTGAAATTAGGTTGGCTACCAGAAGCTATTGCTAGTTATGACCAAGCGCTACAACTCCAACCAGAAGACCAAGAAAACTGGTATTACCGAGGCATAGCCCTAGCGGTCAGCGAACAATTTGCCGAGGCGATTCTATCTTACGACAGAGCTATAGAAATTAACCCAGATTACCACGAAGTATGGATAGATCGGGGTGTAGTGCTGTTTAATTTAGGCAGGTGGTCAGAAGCGATCGCTTCCTGGGACAAAGCACTTTCAGTTCAAGCCGATTTCTACTTAGCTTGGTACAACCGGGGTATAGCATTAGACAACTTAGGACGAAGACAAGAAGCGATCGCCTCCTATCAACAAGCGATCGCCATTAAACCTGATTTCCATTTAGCTTGGTATAATCAAGCAGTAGCACTGTTTTATTTAGAACAATTTGCCGAAGCGATCGTCTGTTATGACAACGCTTTGCAAATCAAACAAGATTATTGGGAAGCTTGGATTGGTCGGGGAACTGCGATCGGTCATTTAGTAGATTTTGACGTTTTGCAAAATTTGTCGAGTAGTATCATCGCGACAAATCCCGCCTTACAACAAGGTGGCTACGAAGGAAAATTAGCCAGCTACGAAGAAGGGTTAAGGCATCTGCGAACAGATACCCACCCAGAAGGTTGGGGTAGATTGCATTTTGCGATCGCTAATACTTACTATGAGCAAGGCAAAAAATATACTAACACCCGTGATTATTGGCGCAAAGCTGCATCTGAGTACCATCAAGCGCTGTTAACCCTGACATTAGAATATTTTCCCCAGTTGCATTTAGAGGTTTTACAATCTCTAAGCAAAGTGTTGATGGGTTTGGGACACACAACACAAGTTCAAGAATTGCTGCAACGTGGCACAGATTTATTGCGACAATTACTGAGTGAAGAAACTCGCTCAGATGACAGTAAAAAACAGTTAGCTTTAAAATTTGCCGGCTTCGATCAATTGGCAGTTGATTTAGCTGTAGAGTCGGGTGATTTAGTAGAAGCTTGGGAAATTGCCGAACAAGGCAAAAATGCTTGTTTAAACTGGCTGCTTTCTGGCTGGAATCATAATATTTACTCGCCTTATTATGGCGCAATTCAACAACTATTCAATCCTTCAACAGCAATTATTTACTGGCATATTAGTCCAGTTGCCCTACATACTTTTATTCTCAAAGACCAAGCACCATCACCAATTCTCCTGTTTATACCCATGCAAGATACTGGGGTAATACCTTTAGGAGAAGATGCTATTCGTCTCAATGAATTGCCTTTACCCGAAGCAGTGCAGCGCCTAATTGAATTTGAAATTTGGCTAGAAAATTGGCATCAACAATACCAAGAATATCGCAGCACAGCCCACGACAAAGAAAGTAAAAGTCAGCATTCTTGGCGAGTTGAGATGGAAGAGAAGCTGTTGCAACTGTATGAAATCCTGAATATTTCCACAATTGCACAGGAACTTGAAGGCATCACCCAACTGGTCTTAATTCCTCACCGTGACTTGTACAGATTGCCCATTCATACACTTTTCCATTTTTCTTCGCCATCACCAGAAGAGTTACCGAATGTAGAATCAAATTTCAGCTTTACTTATCTACCTAGTGCCCAAACAGGTTTATCAATCAGAACAGAGGATATTTGGCAGTGGCAAAATAAGTTATTGCTCAGTGTTGAACATCCTGAAAGTACAGGTTATCCCACACTTAAATTTGCCAAATTGGAGTCTGAAATTGTTAGTCAGATGTTCAATAATATCCAACGAATTCAAGGGGCAGAAGCTACGAAAAATATTGTTGAAAATGCCCTATTTGATAATTATAATATCTTGCATTTTACAGGTCATGTTACTCATAATTTAGCTGAACCCAAAAAGTCAGAATTAGCATTAGCGGGTGAAGACAGACTTACTCTAGATGAAATTTGCCAACAAAATCTAGATAGTTACAACCTTATTACTCTCTCTGCCTGTGAAAATTTCAGTATTAACAACTACACTATCACCAGCGAATATGTAAGTTTAGTCAGTGGTTTTGTAACTCAGGGCGTACCTCATGTAGTGAGTACTCTTTGGAGTGTAGAATCTTCGGCTAGTGCCTTGGTAATGATCGAGTTTTACCGACGATTACAGCCCAATAAATCAGCAGTTACTGCCTTAGCTGAAGCAACACGATGGCTGAAAGAACTAACTGCTGGAGAACTGACAAAATGGTATGAAGATATCTTGAATAATCTGCATCCAGAAGAAGTAAGAATTCAAACTTATTTAGCGACTCAACTATATAGAAATAGTAAAATGCCATCAGATAAAAATCTTTATAATCATCCTTATTATTGGGCAGCTTTTACAATTATGGGTAAGCCGAATAAATAATTCGTAATTCGTAATTCGTAATTCGTAATTCGTAATTCATAACAGAGAGGTTTGTTATG
Source organism: Nostoc sp. DedSLP03 (assembly GCF_034530815.1). Lineage (NCBI taxonomy): Bacteria > Bacillati > Cyanobacteriota > Cyanophyceae > Nostocales > Nostocaceae > Nostoc > Nostoc sp. DedSLP03. The sequence continues at coordinate 196,847 of NZ_JAVRCK010000001.1, read as the reverse complement.
CCAGATGTTCGGTTTGATAAATACTATCGTTATGAAGACTTAACAGGCATTCTACACAGTTATGCGAAGGAATTTCCCCAACTAGTACGCATAGAAAGCATTGGCAAAAGTTACGAAGGACGTGACATCTGGGTATTAACAGTTAGCAACTTTGCCACTGGTGCACATCAAGAAAAACCTGCCCTCTGGATTGATGGCAACATTCACGCCACTGAACTCGCACCATCAAGTGTTTGTTTATACTTATTGCAAATATTAGTGACAGCTTACGGTACTCACCCAGAAATTACCCGTTGTTTAGATACCCGCACTTTCTACATTTGCCCCCGTGTTAATCCTGATGGTGCTGAGTTGGCATTGGCTGATAAACCGAAATTTATTCGCTCCGCTACTCGCCCTTATCCCGATGATGACGAAGGCAACGATGGGTTAGTGATGGAAGATATCGATGGCGATGGTCGGATTTTATTGATGCGAATCCCCGATGCTAATGGGGCTTGGAAAGTCTGCCCGACTGAACCTCGCCTGCTGGTGCGACGCGAACCAACAGAAATCGACGGTCAGTATTATCGCGTACTACCAGAAGGAAAGATAGAAAATTATGACGGAGTTCAGATTCAGATTCAGCGTTCTAAGCAAGGGCTAGATTTAAACCGAAATTTTCCATTTTTGTGGCGGCAAGAATCTGAGCAATCGGGGGCTGGTTCTTATCCTACATCTGAAACAGAAGTGCGATCGCTAGTTCAATTTATCACTACACATCCTAATATTACAGGAGCGATCGCTTTTCATACCTTTAGCGGTGTTCTCATCCGTCCCTACACCCACCTCAGCGATGACGAATTCCCGGTCAATGACCTCCGCACTTATCAACGCATTGGCGCAAAAGGTACTGAACTTACTCAATACCCAGCCATCTCTGCCTTTCATGATTTCCGCTATGACCCCAAAGACGTAATTACAGGTACATTTGACGATTGGGCTTATGAATACCAAGGGCTATTTGCCTGGACAGTAGAAGTCTGGAGTCCGCAGCGCCAAGCTGGAATTAATGATTATAAATACATCGATTGGCAACGAGAACACTCTGTAGAAGACGACCTGAAGTTGCTGCGTTGGAACGATGAAAAACTTGCAGGCAAAGGCTACGTAGATTGGTATCCCTTCGAGCATCCGCAACTCGGTCAGATTGAACTAGGCGGCTGGGATACCATGTACGCTTGGACAAATCCACCCCCCGAATTTCTGGAGAAAGAAATAGCCCTGTTCCCAGAATGGCTAGTTTGGCATCTATTAATATCTCCGCGTTTAGAGATTTACGAAGCCAGTGTCCATAGCTTGGGTGATGATACTTATCGGGTGCAATTAGTTGTGCATAATACAGGCTGGTTGCCCACTAATGTCACCCAAAAAGCTTTAGAAAAAAAGCTGGTGCAAGGCTGTATCTGTGAAATTGAACTGCCTCCTGGGGGAACTTTGGTAACGGGTAAGCCTCGTGAAGAGTTAGGTCAATTAGAAGGACGAGCCTACAAGCCTTCAACTCCCATTAGACGGCACAGCGATCCTACCAAGGATCGGGCGAAGGTGGAATGGGTGGTACGTGCGCCTCAAGGTAGTACAGTTAGACTGCTAGCCCGTCATCAACGTGCTGGAGTTGCTCGCACTGAATTGACGTTTCCATAATTTGGATATTTAAAATTGTCAAAAATTATCCTAATACAGCTTTGTCTAAATCAATAATTAACGTTCGCCTAATTACACGCAACGAACTTCCCCAACTTTTGGCTTTATATAAGCATCTAAATCCTGTCGATGCACCTCTACCGACTGATGATGTTTTACAATCTATCTGGGATGGGATTTTACACGATCCCCGTTTGCATTACGTTGTAGCTGATGTTGATAACCAGCTAGTAGCAACATGTAATTTAACTATTGTTCCCAACTTGACGCGTGGCGCACGTCCATACGGCATTATTGAAAATGTTGTCACTCATCTCGATTTTCGACAACAAGGATTGGGTACACAAGTGCTACATTATGCCTTAACATTAGCATGGCAGCAACAGTGCTATAAAGTGATGCTTCTGAGTGGCTCAAAACGTGAAAAGACGTTGCACTTCTATGAAAATGCAGGGTTCAAACGTGGAGTAAAAACCGGATTTGTTGCCTTCTCTCCAGAGGAGTTGTGAGCAGAACCGATACAGATTATACCTCTTTCCAAAATATTGGTTTATCTATGGGTTCTTTTTCATGAAATAGTCTTTTTTAAAAAAATAAATTCCTAGCCAAAAATGCTGGGGCAATCAGGCTTGGAATTTTTGATTGCGATCGCTAATTTCCAGTCTAGTATTTGAAAATTTATATTTAAAAATTTCCCATCAATGACAACTATCTAAAGAGTGAAAGTTTTTCTTCAAAATCCAGCCCTGAGTTAGTTGTATACTCTCGAAAAAAGATTAACAATACACCATATCGCCAAGATTGATTTTATTTCTTTTATTTCTTAAATATTGCTAAAGATCATGATACATTGAATTTGACGGCATTAACCCTCCTCGGCAATTATAAAGAGACGGCTATTAAAAGCCAATTATTTTACTGCTTGACTGCAATTTTAGAACTGAATAAAATCGCTTACTTGCATTAATTCTCTTTATGGTTGCGACATATTATATTACCACAGGAGCCATGCTTATTTTTAGTGTGCTCTGCGGTTCTTAAAAAAAAATAGGAATTCGATACTATGTGTGGTGCACATGAGGATAAACGTTATGAGATATCAGAGCAGCTACTCATAATGTTCAGCGTCTTAATTTTCCAGAGCTAACAGGTTTCATTTCTGGTTTTCATGTCGAGGCGAACCAAATAATCATCTTAGATATTTGTATTCACTTAACCTTGCATCCAGTATTTTCCACATAATCAACATAATCAACCCAAAAAATTGAAAAGAGGATATTTCCATGTCTAGTTTGTCTCGTTGGTCATCAACAAAGGTTGCTTTGCTAGTTCTGGGAATGACAGCTGCTACAATAACTCCCATCGTAATTTCTGCCCCAGCTTCATCTCAAACTCCTGTTCCATCTACGACACCATCACCTGATACACCATCACCTGCAACACCATCACCTGCGACACCATCGCCGACTTCAACAGTTAACCTGTCTGATGTTTCCTCAGATTATTGGGCGCGTCCCTTCATTCAAGCCCTAGCTGAGAATAATGTGATTAGTGGCTTTCCTGATGGCACTTATAGACCAAATCAGCCTGTGACTCGTGCGGAATTTGCTGCCTTAATTCAAAAAGCTTTCAGTAACCAAAACCGAGTCCGACAATTAAGTGCAGGTGGATTTAGTGATGTTCCTGCTAACTACTGGGCAGCTGCTGCAATTCAAAACGCCTACGAAACTGGATTTTTGGCAGGCTATCCTGGGAACGTATTTAGACCAAATCAAGAAATTCCTAGAGTGCAGGGGATCGTTGCTTTAAGTAGTGGCTTAGGTTTAACTGGTGGCGATACAAGTACTCTCACTACTTACTACAATGATGCCTCAGCTATCCCAGAGTATGCTGTTGGCAGTGTCGCAGCAGCGACAGTAAGTAATCTTGTTGTCAACTACCCGGATGTAAAACAACTCAATCCGCAACAGTCTTTGACTCGTGCTGAAGCAGCAGCACTTTTATATCAAGCTTTAGTTAAACAGGGACGGGCACAACCTATTGCTAGCAATCTTCCAGCTAGTCAGTACGTTGTAGCTGGAACTCCTACAAGTACTGATATTGTTTCTCTGACAGCATCCAGTAGTTCTTTTACAACTCTGACTTCTTTATTAAAGACAGCCGGTCTATCAGATATTCTTCAACAGCCAGGCCCTTATACAGTCTTTGCTCCCACCAATGACGCATTTGCTGCTTTACCTGCTGCTACCTTACAACAGTTAGAGCAACCAGAAAACAGAGAAGCGTTAGTTAAGATTTTGAGATATCACGTAGTTCCTGGTGCGGTAACTTCTAGTCAACTCTCAGCAGGGGAGTTGACAACCGATGAAGGAAGACCTGTAAATATTAAAATCGATTCCGCTAACAGTCAAGTTTCGGTGAATAATGCCAGAGTTCTCCAGGCGGACGTGAAAGCTAGCAATGGTGTTATCCATGCAATTAACCAAGTTCTAATTCCGCCTGATGTTAACATCAGTCAATTAAATCAGCCGCCAACAGGAAATGGGACACCTGATGTTAACGTAGGTAGAAGTACTCGTGGTGGCAGAAGCTATATCGGAGTTGGTGGTAACATTGGTTTGAGCGGCGATGATACAGCTCTGAGCGACACCAACTTTACAGTGATCAGTAAACTTGGTCTAACAAATTATCTATCAGTGCGACCATCGGTAATCTTTGGGGACGATACAATATTTTTAGTTCCTGTGACTTTAGATTTTTCTCCCCGCAGAGCAGGTTCGGTAGGTGACAGAACCTATAGCATATCTCCTTACATAGGTGCTGGTGTCGCAATTGAAGCTAACGCTGATACTGATATTGGATTGTTGTTAACAGGTGGTGTAGACATTCCTCTCGGTTCTAGACTTACGCTAACAGGTGGTGTAAATGCTGCTTTTGTAGATGATACTGATGTCGGACTACAGTTAGGAATTGGCTATAACTTCAGGTAAATAGAAGTAGAACATGATAAGGGCGCACAGTTAGTTGTGCGCCTTTGCTGTATTAAGGTCGCTTGATTGCTAAAGTAAGTCCATCGGCAATGGGGACAAGGGAGAGGGTAATGCGTTCGTCATGATGTAACTTCTTGTTCAACGCCCGGATTGCTTGGGTGCTTTCATCTTGATTTTGCTCATCAGCTACTTGTCCAGACCATAAAACATTATCGATCGCAATTAATCCACCTGGACGAACTAATTGCAGCGATCGCTCATAATATCCATCATAATTTTCTTTATCAGCATCAATAAAGGCAAAATCAAAAGTTTCGGCTTGTCCAGTTGCTAATAGCCGATCTAAAGTTTCCAAAGCTGGAGCCAATTGGAGATCGATTTTATCAGCAACTCCAGCTTCTTGCCAATACCTGCGGGCGATCGCAGTAAATTCTTCACTCACATCACAAGCGATAATCTTGCCATCAGGCGGTAGTGCCAAAGCTACAGAAAGTGAGCTATAACCCGTAAATACTCCAACTTCTAGGGTTTTTTTCGCTCCAATTAACTGCACCAGAAGGCTCATAAATTGGCCTTGTTCTGGTGAAATCTGCATTCCACTCCGGGGATGATTGGCGGTTTCTTGGCGCAATTTCCCAAGAATTTCTGGTTCTCGCAGCGAAACGGATAAAAGATAATTGTAGAGTTGTTTATCAAGACCTATAGACTGTTTTGGCATGATAGATCGGAGAATTGAGAGAAACTACAGTTATACTATCGTTGATCGGTGGAATCTCAGGAATAACATGGTGCGGTTAGTTTTGACAGCAATATTGCTGGTGCTAGTGACAGCTTGTGGCAGTATTGGACTGCTACCAACTAGCGATTTAGTGCAAAAAGCGATCGCACTTGGGCTAGAACAAACTCAACAAAAACTTAGCCAACAGTTGGATTTAGATTTTCAAGGATTTGAAATCAAGCGGCTATCAATTACCCAGGAACAACCCCTGACGATTGAAAATTTACCAGCTTTCCACGTTCGGGGAACCTACGATTTGATTCTCAAGCTACCAAAACGACACTTGACGCAACCAAAACAACCCTTTGATGTTTATCTACAAATTCAGCAAGAAGGTAAAACTTGGCGATCGCTAATTCCAGAAAAGGGTAGTAAAGATACTCAACCAATTTGGCGTAGTTATCTCATCCAATAGTGACGGGGAAACGTTTGAATTACCTCACTCTTTTCCCAAACTACAGATTAAATTTTGTGTATTCTATACCGTCATCTTCTGCAAGAATTACAAAATCGAAGGATTCAATTAACGCCTGTATTGCACCAGGTCCGCCATAGGGATGGCTAAAGGGTTCAAACTCCAGTCTAGCTCTGTCAGCAGAAAGCATTCTACAAGCAATTAATTGATATTCACCATTTTGAAAAGCATCAAACATAGAATAAAAGTCCCAAGGAGTTTCGAGGCTAGGATCTGTCCACCTCTGTTCCACAGATGTTGCAAACCAGCGACGGTAATATTCAGTCTCTTCCTCTTCACTAGGCCACCAAAAATGTGATAATGCTTTGCGATCAAAAAAAATTAGCCAATCTTCTTCATTACGCCAAAAATCGTTGTCTTTATCTTTTTTAATTTCGTTGAAAACTTCACAAAGAGCATTGAATCTTTTGCAATCATCTACTTGAAACTCTACAAAGCAGTATTCCATTCTTTCTCCCTTCTTTTATTATGTGCAACTAGAAAAACCATCACAAATATGTTTGTATAATTGAGAACCACTAGCCATAATCGAGGTGATAGTTTCATCGGAGACAGGGTAAGATGTATATCAACTTTTTCATCAGTTCCATTATTGGAATTGTGGTTCCGGTGCTGGTGGCTTTTGGCTTACTGCAATGGTTGCACATACCTACAGGTAACTTTCTTGATTGGGTGATTGGTGGTGCAAGTTTTTGGTGGCTATTGGTAATTGTTACCGTACCGTGGAATGTGCATTTTCAAGCCAAAGAAGTCTTAGCAGAAGCAGCACAATCAACTGAGAAAGGAATTCCAGTTGATGAGAAACAAGTGAAGTATGTCACAGTTTTGGCAAAGCGATCGCTCTGGGTTGCTATTGCTTTACACTTATTCTCAGCCATTGGTCTTTATACTCTTGCTGTTACTGGGATTAGTACGGTGGGATATATAAGTTCTGGTGCAGCTTTATTATTAACAATTCTGCGTCCAGCGATTCGCGCTTACGAGTATTTATATGCGCGGTTAGCGATGATTCGCCAAGAATGGAAGTATCCGCGCGAAGATATTTTTGAACTGCGCGATCGCTTCTCTATATTGGAACAAAAAATCCAGTCTTTGGAAGATCAGCTTAATCCCGAACAACCCTATTCTTTATCCGCAACTCAACAACGTTTTGCCGAAGAAACTCGCAGAGATTTAGCTCGAATTGCAGCTAATTTAGAAGAATTACGGGCGACAAATCAAACAGAACATGAGCGTTTGGCAAGAGAAGCCAGAAATGCGATCGCCCAACTTTCCACTGACGGGCAATTTCTCGATCATGTCCGCGAAATCATTCGATTTTTTAAGACCACTTAATGATTGCTTTAATAGCTACAGCTATAGCAATTATCGTTTATATAAGTACATCTTTTAACCTCAACCCCAACGTCTCTCCTCACTAAGGAGAGGGAGTGTTTGCTTCAGCAAATACGGGGTGAGGTTCCGAATGTATATGTTATAACTTTGTACGAATGATGATTAGTAAAACTTACATAACTTCAGGAGTACTCACGGTGAATCAGATACAACTGACTTTAACTATTAGTTATTTATTAATGACATGCTATTTTTTAACTAATTGGTTAATATTTTCCCTACGTCATCCTGCTTTCAATGCAGAAGATAAATTTTTATCGGTTGTGATGTTTGTGTTAACAACTATCTTCTGGCCTTTGATGATTCCGATGTCTTGTTTAGAAATGGTTCAACAAAAGCGCGTAGACTTTAGTAAAATGATTCCTGTTCTCTTAGCAATATTTGTATTTAGTATTTCATATTATTTAACCGAATAATTAATAATTCCTCCTCGCAAATTGCATAGATATTAAAGAGAAGCCAGAGGTTTGACTTGTTACCCTCCGGCTTCTTTATGTACAACTACCTTTACTTGTTAGGCAGTTTATTTATTAAACTTGGAATTGATTAACGGCGTCTGCTGCCAAAACCAGTTGAGCGGCGAGGTGCTGAACTACGCCCACTACCAAAACCACTGCCAGAATTGCGTCTAGGTGAAGTAGCTCTACCAGAAGGTTGCAATGTACTACCACCAAAACCAGAGCCAGAAGGACGGTTATTACCTGTAGTACTACGCGGTGTATTGCGTATATTTGTATTTCCAGGATATGACCTTCTAATTGTCCCTGTATTGCGGAAGGCAGTGCGATTTCTCACGGCTGCGGGTTGCGTATTATAGCGAGTTTGGTAACTTTGAACTGCTTGGCCATAGCTTCCGCCATATCCACCGAAGCCGCTTAATCCTTGCCCTGATTGATAGACAGGGGGTACATAATACTGGGGTCTAAACAACATACTACCAATTGCCTGTCCCGCCAAGCTACCAGCTACAGACCCAGCAAATGGTGCCCAGAAGTTATTTTCTCGACGGACTACAACCGTCTCTTGTTGTCCTGTTTGGGGATTAGTTCTATTCTCGGTAAGGTTGTGGACGTACTCAATTTTAAAATCTTCCGTCAGATATAGAATTGGTTGTCCTTTATCTACCTTCAGATAGGTTTTTTTACCCTGCTTGATTTCATCATCAGTTAACCGTGCCATTTGCAAATTTTCGGTTGCAAAGGTTGGGGGATTATTGTTAAGTAAAAACAAGCTGTATTCACCAGTTGCATCGTCATAAGTGGCTTGTTGTATTTGATACTCGCCATCACTCAACTTGGTATTAGTAGAGGTTTGGCTAACGTTCTTAGCTGGAGGAGTACTTTGGTTCTCGCCACCACAAGCAACAGTTGTGATACACAAACTCAGAGCTAAAAAAACGGCTGTAAATTTACGTACTATGGTCATGATCATTGGATTATTGTCCTATCTCTGAGCTTAACAATTTATCATCTAAGTAGTAAGTACGGACTACCCAACAAATTACAAAGGAATCAATTCTGGGTAATATTGCAACAGTTGATCGCTAGTAAGTTCATCGCCCAGCTGTGCTGGTGAGAAATGTACTTGGATTGCCTTTAATTTATGTTTATAATGCAAATTTATCAATGCTTTCAATCCTTCCTTGAGCGCCTGAACGTTAGAAAGATCGGTTTCCAAATCTGGTACTTCTCCTTCATAAGCTACTGTAATCATCACAATGACGTTGCGGGTTACAGGTATGGATAAAGGTTCATTCAATCCAGAGTCAGAACTGTAATTTGGTTCGCTGAGATATCTTTCGGCAGAGTCAGTAAATAATTCATTCACGTAATCCCCCGCTTCGCCCTCATTAAAAAATACATCACCTTCGTTAGCAGCAGAAAGCCAATATTCATCGTATTGCAGCAGTGTTTGGCTGATTTCTACCAATCCTTCTCCTAAAACTTCTAAGTCGCCATCGGCATCGATCGCATCTCGTCCTGCACTATTTAACACTCCCAAAATTGGCGCTACTTCACCTCCCCCTAAGTGCAGAAATAGGCGAAACACGACATAGCGAGTTCGACCGATCATTTTATTAAAAATATTGCTCATTTTTTCCTCCAAAATTTTTTTTGTCATTTGTCATTGGTCATTGGTCATTTGTCATTGGTCATTAGTTCAATTCCCGATGCCCAATGACGGCAGTTGCTCCACTTGGGGAGACCCCTGCGTACCCGTCACTGCCTCCCCAATGCCCAATGTTGCATAACTAATGATTAATATAATGAAATCCTTTAACAAAATCTATAATAATATCTAATGAAGGTAATATATTTTTTGTTGAATCACTAGACATATCATAAGCTGAAGCATTAAGAGCAGAGCGATTAATAAATCTTTTTCCAAAGTTGGGATGGTCATAAACAATCAAAGTGTGGGCACTGGAATTCGTTAAAACTATTTGGGCTGGGGCTTTACAAAAATTTAATTTTGCGGCTACTTCGATATTTTTTTTCATCTGTTTAATTGTTGTAGCCTGATTCATAGCTTGTTCAAAAAGAGTATTTAATTGTTTCCCTATCTGAGGCGATTTTAAGTTTTGGTTTGCCACAACTTCATTGTTAATTATTTTCACTATACTGGAAATATTTTTTTGGGTAGATGCCGCATCTAGAAAGGGAAGAATGACAATGTAAGCTGTAGGAAATAATGCTTCATCGCGATCTACATGAAAAGTGAAAATAGTCCGGCGACGACCACTTTCGATGCTTGGAGGTTGTTTCAGCCCTCGATATTCTTGAGCAATTTGATAGTAAGCGCCAGCGATCGCAAAATTAGCTTCATGTTCTAGAGCTGCATCAACAATAATCCGAATTGTTGGCGGTGTTTCGTTAAAAAAATCTCGTGACTCTTCAGAATGGAAATTTTGGACAATGGAGCGATCGCCATTTGGGCTAAGATCGACCCATTCACAAACTATGCCTTCGGTTTTTAAACCAAATCTGGAAGTGGCATAAAGCTTGGCTCCTGTTAAAGTTGCTCCTGTTAAGTCAGCACCGATCCATTCTGCCCTAATTAATTTTGCCTGAGTTAAATTGGCGTGGACTAAACTTGTATTTGTTAAATTGGCATTGCTTAAATCTGCGCCAATTAAATCAGCCCCGCTCAATTTTGCGCCGCTCAAATCTGCCCACCGGAGATTTGCGCCGCTCAAATCTGCCCACCGGAGATTTGCGCCGCTCAAATCTGCCCCGCTCAAATTAGTCTGGCTGAGATTGGCTTGTCTGAGTTCGGCATCTCGCAAATTTGCACCACTCAAGTCAGAACGACTCAGGTCGCTGGCGTTTAAGTTAGCCATCTCCAAGTTAGCTCCAGTTAAAGAAGCACCTCTCAAGATCGCCTCACTCAAGTTAGCGTGACGGAGATTCGCTTGGCGGAGTGTCGCTTCTCGCAAATCAGCACTGGTGAGATCGGCTTCCAACAAATCAGCGCGACTGAGGTCAGCGCGAACTAATTCGGTGCGGATTAATGAAGCTCCTCTGAGTTGAGCGCGACTTAGATCCGCTCGAATCAAATTAGCGACGTTGAGACTGGCGTTATTGAGGATGGCGCTGCATAGATTTGCACCACTCAGTCTGGCTACATTCAGCTTGACATTGCTCAAGTTAGCTTCACTCAGATTCGCGCCACTCAGGTTGACTATACTCAAATTAGCATCGCTCAGATTTACACCAGTGAGTTTTACTCCACTCAGGTTTGCTTCTGGGAGGTCAACACCACTAAAGTTTAAGACTCCTGCTGCGTATTGTTCCAGTAATTCCTCTACAGTCATTGATGCTACCCCTTGGATGCCAACTTTAATAGTTGGTAAAGTCATAAAAAACGGAATGTCAAAATCAAAAATGAATATTGGAATTTTAGGATTGGGACTGATAGGCGGATCTTTGGGTTTTGATTTGCGATCGCAAGGACATCATATCTTAGGAGTTAGTCGCCGTGAAGCAACCTGTCAAAAGGCAGTTACCTTGGGCAGTGTCGATCGAGCATCAGTCGATCTGAGCCTATTAGCAGCCGCAGAAGTTGTATTTATTTGTACACCTCTAGCCCTTATTGTGCCCCAATTTGAACAGTTAGTCGCTCATTTGCCTACGGCTACAGTCGTCACTGATGTGGGTTCAGCGAAAGCACAGATAGTCAACGATATTACTCCCCTTTGGAAAAATTTTATCGGCGGTCATCCAATGGCGGGCAGAACAGATAGTGGGATAGAAGCTGCACAGCGCGATTTATTTGTTGATAAACCTTATGTATTAACACCGATAACGACAACCCCAACTAATGCAATTACAGTTGTAGAAGAAATTGTGCGATCGCTCGGAGCTAATATCTATTTTTGTCAACCAGAGCAACACGACCGCGCTGTGAGTTGGATTTCTCATTTACCTGTGATGGTTAGTTCTTCGTTGATTGCTGCTTGTTTGAGCGAAACTGACCCCGATGTTTTGCAATTAGCCCAAAAGTTAGCTAGTTCGGGTTTTCGGGATACCAGTCGTGTGGGTGGTGGGAATCCAGAATTGGGCGTCATGATGGCGCGATATAATCGTCAAGCATTGCTGCGATCGCTGCAACAATATCGTCAAAATCTCGATGAATTGACTAACTTAATTGAGCAAGAAAATTGGGCAGTTTTAGAGGAGAAGTTTAAATCAAGGCAACAGGCACGACCTGATTTTGTTTAATAGTTGTCGGGTGCGTTCAGCTATCGATAACGTACCCATTTTTTAATTTAGTAAGTTAATTAATCAAGTTTGTTGGCTGCTTTTTTGTCAAAACAACTCTCCACAGCTACTCAGGAATTCCCACAATAAAATCTTTAAAAATGCTACTCAACAGTTTGATAGTCACCAAACCGATGTACCATACAGATAAATTTACAAAAATCAACAATGGTAGAACGTCCAATCAAGAAATCGGAACGTCAGGCTCAAGCAAACACTGACAGCAATTCCGAAAATTCGGATTCTGTAACCCCGATTGAATCTAACCCCAAAAGCTCAAAACCGAGCCGCGATCGCTCGTCTGACAAAGGGAAAAAAGGATCGTCATCTAGGGATGAAAGCAGACCACCGGTAAATCCGGCACTAGCGCGCGGCCCAAAACCCGTTAAACCTCCAACCCCCAAAGTTAAAACAGAAGAACTTGAAACCGAATCAGAATCTATCTCTGAGGAGTCTCAAGATTAACATTACAAGTGTTGTTGTGTGTGATGTGGGAGGCTATAAGCTAAAAAGACTGAGATTTCTGGCTTTGAAGGCAGCGATCGCACCCCCCATCACCATTAGATTATTTTTAGCGATCGCGTCTCTCATAGAGTTCCTGTATGTCAAATGCGCGAATGGGTAGGTGTACAATTTCCACACCCCAAAAAAATTGCTTCTATCTCAATACCAGCAAGCATTTCACCCCACTCATTACCCAATTATCATCCGCGCAATCTCTGAAATGCTTACAAAAACTAGGATGTCAGCCTTTAACTTTTCCCGGCACTCTTCCCAAAGGAATTCTCTAATGCTATGATGGCTCCAGAATCGCGCAACCGCACCTTGAAAACTAAATACAGCTTGGCTTTCAGGCTCCCGCTATTGCAATTCATCAAAATCCCTATTAGGGATTGAAACCTTTATAATAAGTAGTCCAACTATCAGGAAAGATTGCAATTCATCAAAATCCCTATTAGGGATTGAAACACAATCGGCTGAAAAGCTTGCTGTGGCGTGGTTTCAATTGCAATTCATCAAAATCCCTATTAGGGATTGAAACGCTAATGCCGACCTTGAAACAATGAGGGAAGATGATTGCAATTCATCAAAATCCCTATTAGGGATTGAAACTCTATTCCTCTATTCCCCGAATCTAATTTTATTTATTGCAATTCATCAAAATCCCTATTAGGGATTGAAACAGAGGTCTAGACAATCAGTTAGTCGGTACAATTAAATTGCAATTCATCAAAATCCCTATTAGGGATTGAAACAAGGGTGCAGCAGAGCAAGGTAAAAAAGCAGTAGATTGCAATTCATCAAAATCCCTATTAGGGATTGAAACCGTTTGGCAAGCATCTCAAGCACTTGGCGAATCGGATTGCAATTCATCAAAATCCCTATTAGGGATTGAAACGAGTGGGGCGATCGCAACGAGAGGAGTTCGCATTGCAATTCATCAAAATCCCTATTAGGGATTGAAACTTAATTGCATAAACAAAGCCCGATGCCGCTATTAGTAAATTGCAATTCATCAAAATCCCTATTAGGGATTGAAACTGAGCATTAATCCCAAGTCCCGCACTGGTACTAATTGCAATTCATCAAAATCCCTATTAGGGATTGAAACCTAGTGTAGTGGGTGGTGTTGCCGCTTTGGGGGATTGCAATTCATCAAAATCCCTATTAGGGATTGAAACGCCTCTAAAATACTTCTCCCGCTCAATCAATTCTTATTGCAATTCATCAAAATCCCTATTAGGGATTGAAACATGGAATACCATTTGCTAGAAACGCCAGAGAAATTGCAATTCATCAAAATCCCTATTAGGGATTGAAACAGATGCCTTTAGAAATCCATGTATACATGGTAGCAATTGCAATTCATCAAAATCCCTATTAGGGATTGAAACAGTGCATACTGCAATGGAGAAAGAAAGAATAATTTATGATTGCAATTCATCAAAATCCCTATTAGGGAAGCTAAAACCCCATATAGGTTTTAGCATTAGCGTTGCTAAAACCCTCTTCCCTCCTGCCTCCTACCTCATCCCAACGACAAATATTTACACGCACCTACTTATTACTGTTTTTCGCCTTTTTCTTGAAGAAGCGATCGCCAATCTTCAATCGCCTTCTCCGTCCACAGCCAATTTTTAGCTAATTTATCTACCTGGAAATTTTCGCGATCGGACTTGAGAACCGTTTGCCGCAATTTGATCGCTTCATTCAAATATTGCGTCTGCTTACCATTAGATTGACTAAGTGCAGATTTATACAATCCAAGAGCTAAACCAGCATAAGAAGTTAAAGCATCTTGAGGAACTGCTGTGTTTTGGGATGTTGAATTTGTGTTTTGTTCTTTGAGAGCTAAATTCAAAGCCTTGAACCAAGCATCATTGGCGCGATTCAGATTGCCTTCTGTGTAGTAGGCAAATCCCAAAGCGTTATTATACAAAAGCGATTCGGGTTTAGCTTTGGCAGCAGTTTCCCAATAACGACGGGCATCATCGACGCTATAGTTATTGTCTCCAGTTTGGATAGACTGCCACGCCAATCGTCCCTTGTAAAAATTCACAGATGGATCGTCAGCTTGTTTGCTGGGAATTAGTTTTAAGGAAGTTCCAGCCGCAGCCAGTGCGCCCCGATTCAGTAGTTCTTCTACAGCCAATAACCCACCTTGCAAGTCACCCTGACTCAATTTTTCCGTAGCAGTAGCGGTGACAATTCCTGTTGCTTCTATTCCTAAATCGATATTCGGCTGCTTTTGAATCGGTCGAGAATCAGGTAGAGACTGGGCGGGAATTTCTGGTATTTTAGGCAATGCTTGGGGGCGATTTTGCCACCAATTTAAACCGATCGCAGCAGCGATCGCACTAATCCCCACAACACCCACAATCGGCCACAGTTGGCGGCGACGAGTACGATTTATTGGCGGGGGTGGTTGCGATCGCGAAAAATTAGAATTTTGCCAATTTTCTTCAAGCTTTCCAGGAGTTGCAGGTGGCGGTGGTGGAACTTCTCCCCACAAATCTGCTGACTCTTCTGAAAAAGTCATTTCCTCTGAAATCTGACTTTGGTGAAGACTATTTTCGCTAATTTGTCGATCCGGTTCAGTTGCAGGTTTTTGGTTATCTAGCTGACGAAACAAATCCGAAACGATCGCAGAATCTTCTTCATAGCTTGGGTCATCATACTCAATTTCATCAACCAGATCGCCCCAAGTCTCTTCACCCAACCAGTCCAATCCAGAATCCCGCGTCAAACCACTAGGAATCATATCTTCCATTCCTAAAGACATCTCGCTATCATCAGGCATACCAGGGTACATCATGGAAGTTACCTCTAAAGGCGAACCATACTGATTCAGCGAATCTGTACTTGTAGATACCTCAGTTTCCTGACTTAAAAAACCGTCAAATTCTGGCTGGAGATATAAAATCGGTAATGCCCAGTACATCTGGTGAGAACCATAAGCCGAAATTAATCCTTGGCGCACCCGACTTACACACAAATCTACTGGATATCCCTGACTTAAATTGCGGTAAAACAATTGTGTGAGCGTCAACGCCACTTCATCAGGAATCCGTTCTGACATCGCCAAAACGCTTCTAATTCCGCGCTTCACCAGACTTTCCGCTAAGTTTCGTTCGCCAGTATCTCCAGAGGGATTGGACGCTGCTATGTACGCGCCCAAGCAGGAATTAAACACTGCCATTTGGATATTATTGTTGACGAGCAAACCTGCCAAATCGTCCCCAGTTAAGATTTCCGTTAAGCCAGTTCTGCGGCTAACAAGATAAATTTCTCCCCCATTTGCGCCTAAGTTACTATGACCAGAGTAATGGAGAACGTGATATCTACCTTGTTCTAAGGCTTGCGTCAGTTCTTCCCGTCCTGGTTGGTCTAAGACAGTGAGTTCAATTTCTGGGAAACGATTCCGACTTTCACCAAGTCGTGACGTTTGACGGTGAAGTTCCGCTTGCAGTTTAATTGCTTCTTGTTTCTGTAAGTCAAGACGGACTTGATCTGAGGGAGAAGCAATTACCATCAAGACTCTGACACCACCTTGTTCTGGTGGTGTGGGCATATTTTGCGATCGCAAAGGAGAAGCCCCGAAAATTCCACTTTGGAAGCGAGAAAAAGCCACATAAGGCCCAGTAGCCAAAGGGCGATCGCCTGCGTGCATCACTTCCCAAGGCAAACGAGCTAATCTAGTGTCTTTTAGCCCCAAGCGTAAGCGTAGTACTTGTTGATGGTTCTGAGCAATACCTTGGGCAGTAATCCAACTATCTCTGAGAGTGCCTTGAAATAGGGCGTTATAAAATTGTTGACCCAACGCCACCAAATTCACAGAGTTTCTGGCGATATCGCTTTCATGTCCGCCAGAGGTAAATGGATCTCCTTGCAACACTGAATTCAACGGGTCATTCATCAAATGCCCAGCAGCCATCAACCAATCAGCTATAGGCCAAGTCACCAATTCTTCTGCCAATGGTACCCCAGGCGCGACTTGTTCCGTCCGCACCAAGTAGTCATTTTGCCCTACTGGGGTTACGGAAATATGGAATTCCTGGGTCACAACTTCTCCTGTCCGCCTCCTAAATCTGGTTTGAAACGCGAAAGTTTCAAGTCGATTTTTCGCTTTCTCTGATAATTTAGATGCATCCTGCCCCTGAATGTTTCTGATTCGGTGTCGTTTTGGTTTTTCTGCCTTTACAACTTTATCCGGATCGGATTACCTGGGTCTAGAACACTTAATTGGTAGATGCACCTTGATCTTCAACTCCCCTAGTTGGCTAACACCCACTGGGGGTTTTTTTATTTTTGGCAAACAACAGCAACTTCTGACGCAGATATTCTCTACCAGAAAATAGTGCTTAATCCTAGAATACTTGATTAATAGATGGATGTCCCTCGATCTTTAACTTCCCTAATTGAGTTAATATCCACTTTGGTTTTTTTGACACGCGATAACAATCAATTTTCTCATAAATTTATCCGGAGCATGGTGGTTAAACCTAGAACATTTAAGTGGTAGATGCACCCTGATAACTAGCTCCCCTGGTTGGCTAACGCCCACTAGGGGGTTTTTTTATGAAAATTGAGTTTTATTGATTAACCCTGAAACACCCATTTTGTAAAGCAGCGCACCGATCGTTTAATTGGTAGGTCTGTCCTGATAACTAACCCCTCTAAGGTTTTTCTTCCATCGACAAACAGAAACAACTTCAACTTCTGCTAATTTATCCGGTAGCGACCCATTTATTTTAGAAAAGATTATTGGTAGATGCACCCTGATAACTCACTCCCCTGGTTGGTTAACACCCACTGGGGGTTTTTTTTGTTGCATCACTGATAGCGATCGCAAATGCCTCTCGTAGAGAAATGTTACCGAGTCTTTTCCTCTCAAAGATGCTAATAGCTTGCTTTTCCATAGAGGTACGAGCTTTACAGCCCATCGTCGTAGACATCAACTCTGATTTAGTTCATTTTTCCCGGAAGATGCTATCTGCCCCTAGAAAACATTATTAGTAGATGCACCCTGATAACTCACTCCCCTAGTAGGCTAACACCCACTGGGGGTTTTTTTTATTAAAAAAAATAACTGACCCCGATAACTCACTCCCTTGATAGGTTAACATCCACTGGGAGTTTTTTCTACTAGTTGCGTTACCAATAGCGATCGCAAATACGTCTAGTAAAGAAATTTTAGCGAGTCTTTTCCTCTCAGAGATACTACATGTAGCTTGCTTCTCCATAGAGGTACGAGCTTTACAGCCCTTTGTAGACATCGCCTCTAATTTAGTTCATTTTTCCCGGAAGATGCTAGCTGCCCCTAGAAAAGATTATTGGTAGATGCACCCTGATAACTCACTCCCCTAGTAGGTTAACACCCACTGGGGGTTTTTTTATTTAAAAAATAACTGACCTTTGTCCAAATTTATCCGGAGTATGGTCTTCAACCTGAGAACACTTAATTGGTAGATGCACCCTGATAACTAACTCCCCTAGTAGGTTAACACCCACTGGGGGTTTTTTTGCCCCAGATGCGTAGCAGTGAGCCACATAACCGGAGTAAATCACTATCACTACTCTTGTTGCTACTGCTGGTAGACCTTGAGTATCCTCCTGTTGCCAGGATAGAGCATAACTTACTCACTCAATCCCTGAATCGCTTTCTTTTTATTGTGAGCTAGAGACGCCACTCCAAAATGATTGCTATGATATTTAATCACATTCTTAATTTTTTTTATATATTTTGATCGACATTCCTTGATGGTACAAGCTCCTAGATTCATCTATGGAGTTAATCTAAAATTTAAAATCTAAAATTCCCAAGCCCCTAGATTTATCTATAGGGTCAATCCAAAATCCAAAACTTGTACTGAGCGACTTGTGCCGAGCGAAGTCGAGGTAAGTCGAAGTATCTAAAATCCAAAATTGTCTGACGAGTTTCCTTTTAATTTTCACTATTTGTCTGCCTCAGCAAACCTTACCTTCTCAGCACATACTAACAGACTAAATATCAGGCTACCGCTAACAGCACCCCTGAAGCAATTGAAAACTGCTATAAGTTACAATTTTTTAGCTGGTTGAGATTAGACGATAATTGTGTGGTAAACAGGCGGTCTAAAATTTCTGATTTCTGTTCTGAACTGAAGTTGTCATAAAAATTTTCAAGCTTCTCAACTATTCCGAAATTTCTGAAGGCCTCTAAATTAGAATCTGGTTTTTCAATTAAAGGTTTTTGTCTATTCTGAGAATAACTAAGTATATCTACTGGATGATTACTCCTTCGATGCACAAGCTGCATCAATAAATCTATTGCAACAGTTGGCAGAACGCGGTAGGTAGAAGTCACAAAAAAATCAAAAGTCATATTTCCTAGACGGATGCGATCGCCGTCTTTGAGCTTAATCGGCCTAACAGCGCGATTACCGTTCACAAAGGAGCCATTGGTGCTGTTGAAATCAATTAAGTAGAAGCCTTGCTCGTCAATATGCTGAATAGCAGCGTGGCGACGAGACAGATGATTGTCAGCAATGCAAATACCACTGGTGTGATTACGACCTATCGTCCAGATTTGTTGTGGCTGTCGTAAACTCTGAGTCTGATTATTGCCCAAGTTAGTCATCAGATAAACAGCAACACTATCCACTACGCCATGTACGTAACCCGTCGTCTTAACTCTCCTCAACGACGGTTGAGATAGGTTTTCTAGCTGAAGAATTTCATCTAGAAGACTGCTGTGGTGTTCATACAACTTGAGGAATACTTGATATAAAGTTAATCGCCGTTCTATTTCCGTTTGTGCAAAGTCAGTCATTATACGTAAACCTTATATTACCTGATTTCGGTTGCGATCTACTTCTCCAGCCGACAATCAGGGATAATTGATTTTTTGCTTTTTACTGCCATCTGAAAAATTTAGTGCTTTAGGAACATACTATTTTACAAATTTTAGGTGTGAGATTATTTGCTATTTATAACCATAAAAAGCATATAAATACTTTTAGAAAATTATTATGATGCTTCATTGTTTATTGTAAATAATCATTTGTTGTTTGTAACAGATATCAATCATAAAGATTTCATGAAGAATTGACAACTATCTACGTATTTTTGCTAGATAGTTAGATATTTCTTAATATTCGTAAGAGTGATGGTCATCGATCGACCTAAACATTATATATATTCGATCGTTTTTAAATAAATCTAAGTTTTATCGAAAAGAATCAGGGCTAATTTTCCCATATATAAGAAAAATTCAGCATAATAATTCCGATCGAACAAGTATTTGAAAATTGTTAATAAAAATGGAGAATTGAAAAGCAGGGAGGTTGAGGCTATTCTGCTAATCGAAAATAATTGATTTCAATAAAAAGGATTCATCCTTCAGGATAATCTAGAACCGAATATATAGGACTCATATTTGATTTTTGCGAGGCTAGGTACAGCTTTATTCCTTCTTCCCAGTCCCCAATCTCCATTACCCCTTATCCCCAGAGGGGGCCCCACCATCCCCAGTCCCTTACCCTACGAGTGATTCTCTAAATCAAATCGGATTGCTATAGGAGAATATTCGCATAGAACTACGGCGGCAAAAGAGGCTATTCCCGATGAATTAGGAAACTCCATCCGTATCTAGATTGCGGTAGTTCACACTTTCAAATCACAACAGGCCTCGTTTGCCATTGGGACGCACGGTCATCCAATTTGTTTTTGCTAGTGCTAGCTGCTCATCAGAAATTTTAGCACTGGTGAGATTAGCACCACACAAATTAGCTCCTCGGAGGTTAGCGTTGCTGAGATAAGCATTGCTAAGGTCTGCGCCTCTCAGGTCTGCTCCTTCTAAATCAGCATGGTTAAAGTATGCTTTGCTCAAATTAGCATCCTTAAGATTTGCTCGAGTCAGACTGGCTCTGCCAAAGTCACTATTGTGAAGATTAGCTCCCTGAAGATTGGTTTTTTGCAATTGAGCAGAATGGAAATTTGTTTGAGATAAATCAGCACCTTGCAGATTTAGCAAATTTAAATTGTGTAAGGCAAAATCTCGTCTTCCCTTCAGATAAGCTGTTAATAAACCTTGGGTATCTAACTTCCGCCCAACTTTAGAATTTTGACTTTGTGAACCATTGCTGTTGCTACTGAAAGTCGTTGATTTGGCCATCCCAGAACCCTGGTGCAATCCCGCAGCTTCCGCTGCCTTGGCTCGTCTAGCACGAATCGCTGCCGCTACCTGTGCCACTCCAGTATTGGTACCAGCAGGGTTGTTACATAAAACAGCAGAATTTTCCAGGTGGTTATGTGTTCGCTCTTTAGATCGATTATCAGATTTAGTCAGCAAACCCTTTGCTAAACTATCTAAGTATGGTTCTATTTCCAATGCTCTGAGAACTTCTGCTGCTGACTGATAGCGATTACGTACAGACACCTCTAACATTTTTCGCAACACATTGCCTAAGTGATCGCTCACTTGCACAAGCTGCTCCCACATCATCTCGCCAGTGTTGGGATTGTAATCTAAATCTTTAGGAGTTTTGCTAGTCAGTAAATAAATGCATGTCACACCTAGTGCATAAATATCACTGGCGTAGACTGGACGCATAGCCATTTGCTCTGGAGGTGCAAAACCAGGAGTACCAATAGCATACGCAGTTAATGCTGTCTGTCCTGATGGGCCTGTCGCACTTTGGCTAATTTGGTTTTTGACAGCACCAAAATCGATGAGTACCATTCTGGCATCTTGAGTGCGGCGGATTAAATTGGCTGGTTTGATATCACGGTGAATCACCTTTTGCTCGTGGATGTATTGCAACAGTGGCAAAATCTCGCTCAAAAATTGCTTGACTCCAGTTTCACTCAAAATGCCGTTAAGTTTGACCTCCTCTTGCAAGGTGTCACCACTAATATATTCTTGAACTAAGTAGAATTGCTCGCGATCTTCAAAATAGTCTAACAATCTTGGTACTTGGGGATGGTTGCCAATTTTACCTAGAGTTTTAGCTTCTCGCTCAAAAAGTTCTCTAGCCATCTGTAAAACGTGTGGGGCGCTTCCTGATGGGCGTAATTGTTTGATTACGCAACTCGGTTCTCCTGGTAAGCCTCGATCGTTGGCTAGGAAGGTCGCTCCAAAGCCACCCTGGCCTAATGGTTGGATCGCCTGATAGCGATCGCGCAACAGTAGTTGCGAGCCACAAGACTGACACCTTTGGCTATATACCAAATTTTCTGGATTGGAACAGGTAGGATTTAAGCAGTAGCTCATGCACTCTCAACTCGCTGCACGAATAATCACGGGGAGTGTTATACTCCCTTCCAATTATTTAGACATTAATCAACTCTTGCCAGGTAATTTTTGCTGGAAATCCTTTGAAGAGTTCCTAAAGTTTAACTGAGATTACCTAAAGCGATCGCTAAACAAGATTATTTATTATACTTACATTGGTAAAGACTGTGTATGCTACTTTCTACCAATTCGTAATTCCTAATCACGCTCTCTCAAGGCTTGTGGCGTGCATCGTGCTGTTATCCCATTCAGAAAATCAGCTTTAATCTGTTGTTTATATGGGATAACTGGTATTAAAAGTATTGAAGAGCAGTGCCCAACGCCAGTTACTAATTTGGGGCAAACCCCAGATGATCGCGGACTCGCTTGCCGCATTTGGCGTGGGCTGCGGCGATTACACGATAGTATCTAGGTTTCCCAACAATATGGCAATCTTTACTGTCAGTTCGCTTATTTTAAATTGATTGAAATAATTAAAGCTCCCAAATTCTAACTGATTTTGGGAGCTAATAATTTTAAGTTCACCGCGACGCCGTTTTACCTAAGTTTATGACCTGGGTTTATCCAGGTGGGAACCTAAATTCCTCGTTTAAAGTTTCCGGGTACATGCCCGGTATACTGCCACGAGAACAGTTGACTCCCTTGTCATTAAAGGCATAGATCAAAAAACTTGATGGCAGTCACCAACGTCGTAGTGCAACTCACTCATTATAGCTTTTCAAAAGATGTTGTGCGTTCAACAGCGAAATTTTCCCATCTATTTACCTGGATACCAGATAGATTCTATGCTGTGGGCGATGTCATTGGCGTATGCACTTGCCGACTCTCGATTTTGATCGTCGAGCAAAACGGTAACATGTCCCAACTTCCGCCCAGGACGTGATTCTGTCTTCCCATACCAGTGAACGTGCGCCTGGGGAATTTCTGCTATTTGTTGACGCTGGCTTTGGTAGTCGCTGTGAGAATTTTCATACCCTAGTAAGTTGATCATCACAGCACCAGCGCACTGCAAAGCCGGATTCCCCAAAGGTAGACCACAAACTGCTCTCAGGTGTTGCTCAAACTGAGAAGTTTCGCAAGCGTCAAGAGAAAAATGCCCAGAATTGTGGGTACGTGGTGCAATTTCATTTACCAGAATTTTGCCATCAGCACTCAGAAATAGCTCAATTCCAAAAATGCCTACGACTTCTAAGCTATTTAATAGAGTATGTGCGATCGCTTGAATTTCTGCTACTTGATTAGGCGTAATCTCTGCTGGCGCAATCACCCGCCGACACACTTGTTGTTCTTGTTGGGTTTCCACTACTGGGTAAGTGACAATTTCTCCCTCCACAGAACGGGCTGCAATTATTGCTAGTTCTCTTTCAAAAGGCACAAATTCTTCTAACAAGAATAGCGATCGATTTAAAGTTTGTGTTGTGGTTTCATCACTTAACTTTTGTTCTAAAGTAGCAAAATCCTGAATTATGAAAGTACCTTGACCATCATAACCATGACGGCGGGATTTCAAAACTACTGGAAAACCTAGATATTCTATTTTTGATTTGAGATTTTCTACCTCGTCAAGGGCGAAAAATTGAGGAACTGGTAAGCCCAAGTCGCGTAAATAGCAACGCTGATGATATTTATCTAAAAGAGGAGCTAAAGCTTCTAATCTAGGACGGAAACAAACGCCTTGCTGTGCTAAACCAGATAAAGCATTCAGGTTAACAAATTCGTTTTCAAAGGTGATAACATCGCATTTTTGAGCTAATATTTCCGTAGCATTTGCATCATCAACTGGCGCAAAAACAGTTTCTTTGGCGATTGACACGGCCGGGTCGTGAACGCTTGGAGTTTGTACTATTAATTCTACTCCTAGCTTCTGTGCTGCATCCGCCATCATCCAGGCTAGTTGTCCGCCACCAATTACACCAACACGCTTCATTGACATCCTAGAGAATCACGAGTTTGCACGCCTGTTTTGGAATTCACACCACTGGCTTTTTCGCACAGTTCTTTAATTTGCGCTCTATCCAAAATTGCATCTGTAAAATCTGCACCGTCTATATTTACATCATTAAATATGGCGCGGAGCAAAAGAGCTTCTTTGAAAACTGCATCGCTCAAATCTGCCTTAGTCAAGTTTACCTGATCGACCATTGCATTCGTTAAATCTGCTCCGTGGAGATTTGCTTTTGTCATCACCGAAGCGCTCATGACTGCTCCGCGTAAGTCAGCGTTTGTAAAGTTAGCCAATTCCATATTGGCATTAGAAAACTCCGCAGCTTGCAAACTCTGTCCAGAAAAATCACGTCTTGATAGCTCTGCATTGCTAAATGACAGTGGATGAGTCCAGTCTACTGCCACTGCTGGATTGGCCACACACCAGATAATAATTCCGAGAAGGAATGCTAGTGTTTGCCGCCAAAAAATATTGAGAGCCAATTTAGTGTATAATTTGCCCATTTGATTACCGCATTTGAATATTAGCAAGACTAGCTCGTACTAATTGAGACTCGCAGCCTTGCTACTGGACTTGGAAAACGTGTATTTCCGTTGCTTAATATTTTGTAACGCAAAAATAGCATAAACTTCTTACTTTAGCAAAATTCTCCCTGCTACTTGAGGTAGAGAGGGGCAATCTACTAATCGCGCTAAAATTAGATATCAAAACAATAATATTTATTAAATACAATAGTGATCGCCATGACTGAGTATAAATTATTTCTCACAGCCAGCAAGCTTTAGCAAAATAGAGACGGGGAGCATAATCTATCGCTCTTGATAAAAATAAAACTTGAAATTCCTAACTCTCAAGGAATAATTTAGCTGAATAAAACAATGTCTACTATGGCCTATGCTGGTTGACTTATTTACAATTCTTCATTCGTAGATTTAAATTTTCAAGATATAAAAATTTTTTTGAGCAGTAATACCCATGAAGTTATTTACAATTCTTGACTTTCTATTTTTCAAGTAAAGTTTGTTGTCTTTTAAATTCAACAGCCCCGATCGACTGTTAGTCTTTTAATTAATGAAAGCAAGGTTTGAGCGTAATTAGATCCGTCTCAATTGCTTAACAAAGCTTAAAGCTCGATAATTAGCGTTAATTTTATAGCGATTAGTTAGTTCTTCAGGAATCTCCCAGAGTTTACATTCACCAAGTACACAACTTCCACAAACCGAACTCCGAAACCCGATGATGAATCATTACTCTGTTCAATGGATTGAGGCATGGTGCCAAGAAAATGGCTGGACAGATTTATTTGTTGAGCGACGTAACAACTTCTGGGCTTTTCCTCCGGGTGGGGTAATGCCAGAGCCAATTCCAGTTCATGTTCTAAGATTGATTAAAGCCGAAAAAGGACTGACTTTGGAAGAACGATTGTGGTCAATATCCGCAGTAATTGGTACAATCCTAGCTGTTCTTTTTACCTTTTGGTTTCAGTCGCCGATGCCATTAGTTTTAGCTTTCGCTTTTAATGCTGTTACGGTGGCTCAATTTGAACTTGAAGATGCCTAAATTCTTATTTTGGGCTTTGCTATTCAAAACTGCTCTTGTCTGCTTTCAGCAAGAACAGTTTTGAATTTTTAAGAAGAAACAATTCAGGAGTCACGAAGTCAGAATGGGCTAAACATTAACTATCCGCTAACAGAATTGAATTCTGTGGGACTCGCTACCGCAGCGCGAACGTAGAGAGCGTCAAGATTGTTGAATCCTGAATTCTGAATTCTGAATTCTGAATTCTGAATTCTTCTTCAATAATTTGTATAGCAGCCGTTTAGTCTATTAAGACATAACAATTAGAAATTACTAATACTTAAGAGCAGCTAGCAGGTAAAGCTACCTTCGCGTGTTTATTAACGTAGTCCACAAATAATTGCTTCAATCGGGGACTAACGCCAGCGTGTTCAAAGAATCCAAAACCGAGATTCCTTGCTTTTGCTAAGGTTTCCTCTGGCGTTAATCCTTCCTGGATAGCGATACTCAACAGCGCAATTCCAGTCGATCGCATCCCGGCGGCACAATGCACAACTGCTGGTTTTGGGATTTGTTCGAGTGTCGTGAGGATTTTGGTAATCACCTCTTCATTCAAATTTTTGAGATCCACCTTGAGTGGAACATTTTGATAATACAGCCCTAATGCTTCCGCTACTTTTTGCTCATCTTTGGAAAATCCTAGTTCATCAGGCGATCGCAGATTGAGAACAGACTTAAAACCCTCTTGAATAGCTTGCTCAAGCTGTTTTGGTATAACTTGTCCTGTCGTTGTCAAGTTTTCGTTAATTTGTATGGCGTTGATCACATTCACTCCTTTTAACTTTCTAATATCTGCCAGCTTGCTAAATACTCCAAAGGAGCAAGCTTTAAGCAGATATTCAAAATAAACACAGCAAAATTAGCCAAATATCACAATATATTGCTTGATTGCTTCAAAATTTGCCTTTTGAAGTTGGTTATTTTATTGCTTTATCCATAATATACGGTTTATCGATAGAATTAGTGTTGATTAAAGCTTATTATACTTATTGCAGATATAATTACCGTAGATTATATTTCAGGAGTTATACTATTGGGCAAGTTGGGAGAGCAATTGGATCGAGATTTTCGCGAACAAGGGTATAAATAGAACAATTCTTCTTTTTAAACTGGGCAAATGACCCAGAACTAAAATTTTCATTCATACTGCTTTCCCCCTGCTTCCCTGCCCCCCTGCCGTACTCCCTGCTCCCCTTCCCCCAATGCCAGTCCTGAACCTATGAGTGCTAACGAAATATCTCTTCGACCTGCCCAAGAAACAGATGCGTGGGTGCTGAGTGCAATTCATATTGCTGCTATCAAAGCTCTACCTGCAACTTTCTACACTCAAAAAGAACTTTTAGCTTGGCGCAATTACCGCGATAAACCTGATGGTTCAAATATTTTGAAGAGTATGAAAACCGAATCTTTCTGGGTTGCGATCGAGGGAGATGTTGTTATCGGTTTTGCTAGTTTCATTGTTGATGAACTCATCGGACTGTATGTCCATCCTAAATATCAAGGTAAAGGGGTTGGCCGTGCTTTAGTTCAACATTTTTGCGGCGAAGCAACTGAGCAAGGTATAGATAAGGTAATTACAACCGCTAGCCTTTATGCTGAAGGGTTTTATTTACGACTGGGATTTACGGCCATCCAAAAAGCACCTCATTATTTAAGAAGTGGGATATTTGTTCCAGTTACTAAAATGAGTAAAACATTAGCTATTGCATCGAAATCAATTTGAAAAGGTAAATATTTTCAATAATTTTAAAAATGTTGGCATCAATACTATTTTCCCTAAATTACGACCACTTTTTTTACATAATCTATGATGAAAGTAAGTACTTGCCAGCATAAATGCACAAAACCATCCGTTCATCAACTCTCACCCGTACACGTTTGATAGAAGCCGCCTTGCAGGTATTTGCCAGTTTAGGTGTTCAAGGAGCAACTACCCGTGAAATAGCTCGTGTTGCTGGTGTGAATGAGGTGACTTTATTTCGCCACTTTGCTAGCAAAGAACAACTTCTGGGAGCAGTAATGAAGAATGCCTTGGCACTCCAGACAGAAGCCCTTGCATACCCCGAAGCGTGGACACAGGATCTAAAAATTGATTTAAAACAGTATGCCCATCTCTACAATACTATGCTAGAGACACAGGAAGACTTAATTCGTACCTTCATTGGAGAAGCCAAACGTCATCCAGAGGCAGCTAAACAAGTGATTCAAGAAGCTGCCAAGCCCTTAGGGGAAAAACTAGTAGCTTACCTGCAATCGAGTCAGAAACGAGGCACTGTCAGAGCAGACCTCGATCCATTTCCGGCTGTCGATATGTTTACAGGAATGCTATTGGCTGGAATGCTATGCCGCAGTGCAAAATTCAATCAAGGTAACTATAGCTGTGAGGACTATATCGAAACCTGTGTAGATATTTTTGTGCGTGGTATCAGTACTACTCCCCTCTAATACCATTTTACTTTAAGGTTGATGCAAATAGGGAGCAGGGAAGCAGGGGGCAGGGGGCAGGGAGCAGGGGGAATATTAAGTATTTCGTAAAAGCTAAAAAGTAAGTTGTTTCTGTACGAGTCGCTAGTAAAGCTACTTTAGAGGAAATAGATTTAGCGATCGCTACTGCATAATATGTTCAATAAATATAAATACTAGCCTAATTTATCCAAATAAAAATAGATGAAAATATTCAAAGGTAAGGTTGTCAGTGGTTTCGGAAACTTTTCTTACTGGATTGAGAAACTCCAGGAATATTACTTGAGAAAAACCGGAATGAAATTCTTCCCTGGAACTTTAAATATTCAATTAGATCGACCTTATCATCTCCCGAAAAATGTGATGCGTTTGGAAAAGGAAGAATATGGAGGAACTGTTTCTGTGAGTATTGTTCCCTGTCAGATATTTGGCAGAGATGCTTTTATCTTAAGAACAGACAAAAACAATACTGAAAATGGAGATCATCCAAAAACAATTATTGAGATAGCTTGCGATGTGAAACTGCGGGAGCTATATAACCTTAAAGATAATGATTTGATTGAAGTTGAGATTCACGATGTCTGATTTATCTGAATTAAACAATCTGCTTGGAGATGAAGCGTTAATCCATTACGCGAGTGGTCAAGAGCAAAATCGGTTATCAAAAGGTGCAGGTTTGCTGGAATTAGCCCGAAGCCAAGAAATTATTAGCCGCTACCTACCGCCTCCTCCCGCAGTGATTTTCGATGTTGGCGGTGGTGCTGGAGTTTATTCTTTTTGGCTTGCTCAACAAGGCTATGAAGTTCATCTCATTGATGCGGTTCCTTTGCACATAGAGCAAGCTCAACATTTGTCTCAAACTCAACCGGAATATCCTTTAGCTAGTTTGGCAGTTGGAGATGCTCGGCAACTCAATCGGGCAGATAATAGTGTTGATGGTGTTCTCTTACTTGGGCCTTTGTATCATCTGACCGAACGCACAGATCGGATTATTGCTTTGCGTGAAGCTCATCGGATCTTAAAAACTGGAGGTTTTGCTTTTGCTGCGGGAGTTTCTCGCTTTGCTTCAACCTTAGATGGACTATTTGGCGGACATTTAGACGATCCTGAGTTTGTAGAAATTGTTAAACAGGATTTGATTGATGGTCAACACCGCAACCCAAACAACCATCCTCGCTACTTTACAAAAACCTTCTTTCATCATCCAGAAGAACTTAGAGCAGAGGTTGAAGAAGCGGGTTTACATTCTGAAAAGATTTTAGCGATTGAAGGGCCAGGCTGGTTATTACAAAACTTTCAGGAACACTGGAATGAGCAAGGTCGCCGCGATCGCCTTTTAGAAGCGATTCGCTGGTTAGAAACCGAACCGTCTATGTTGGGGATGAGCGCTCACATCATGGCTATTGCTCGGAAATAGGCACTAAAGTAGAGCGATCGCCACTAACTAAAAGCGCTTGTTGTTTTGCCAGAACTCGCGTAATCAGCGCCGATGACATAATGCAGATTATTTTTTCTTCTGTAAATCTTCAGTAATTCAGGGTAACTTTAAAATACTTTAATTCTCAACGAACAGCTTTCAAGGTATCGTAAAGTAGCTTGTAGCGGTTAAAACCTGCTTCATACAAAGGATTTGGCTGCGGCTGTACTACATTACTATCCTGCGATAAAATCTTGAGTGCAGTTTCTAAATTGGGGTAAACACCAATCCCTACCATTGCCAAAATAGCTGCTCCGTAAGCAGCTCCTTCCTCAGCTTTGGGTGCAATGAGTTCTATTTGCAAAACATCTGCCAAAATTCGTAACCAGATGTGAGAACGTGCGCCTCCACCCGTTGCTAAGAGTTGATCGAGGGGAGCGATCGCACTAATTACCTCCAATGCTGACCGCAAGCTAAATGCAACCCCTTCCAGCACAGCACGAATTATATCTGCTTGCGTATGAGCTAATGACAAATTCACGAAAGCACCGCGAGTATCTGGATCGAGGTGGGGACTGCGTTCTCCTGCGAGGTGGGGTAGAAATAGCACACCACGCGCCCCAGGCTGCGATCGCTCTGCTATATCCATCAGTTCGGTGTAAGATATATGCGGTGCAAATGTATCTCGATACCAACGCAGAGAACCACCTGCTGCTAGCGTCACCCCCAGCAGATGATAGCCACCATCCACATGGCAGAACAAATGTACTCGACCTTCGGGATCGGGAATTGGGCGATCGCACGGTGCAAAGATCACTCCCGATGTGCCAATACTCAAACTACCCCGGCTCAGGTTGCTTGATGAGATGCCCAAACCGATAGCGGCGGCGGCATTATCACCTCCACCTGCAACCACAGGTAATCCCACAGGTAATCCCACGCGGGCGGCTATTTCTGGTTTGAGTCGTCCAGCGATCGCGGTAGATTCGATTACCGGAGGGAACAACGCTGGATTAATATTAAGAGTATGGAGAATATTTGTATCCCATTGCCGATTTGCCAGATTCAGACAGCCGACACCAGAAGCATCAGATGGTTCCGTTACTGCTTCGCCAGTTAACACATATCCCAGATAATCTTTAGGCAAAAGAATCTGCCATAACCGAGTGTATGCCTGTGGTTCTTTAGTCCGCAACCATAAAAGCTTCGGCAGTTGAAACCCTGTAATTGCCGGATTTCCAGTGCGCTGGATCAACTCCTGTCGGGGAATAGCGGCTTCAATCTCAGCAACAGCTTTACCTGTGCGCTGATCGTTCCATAAAATTGCCGGTCTGATTGCTTTGCCCTCCACATCGAGAGGAACCATGCCATGCATTTGTCCAGATAAACCGAGGGCGATCGCTTGGTGTCCGTTTAGCTGTTGAGTGACATCGAAGAGTGCATCTAAACTAGCTTCCACCCAATCCGATGAGTTCTGTTCCGTCCAACCGGGTTGTGGAGTTAATAGAGGATAGCTTCTGGTTGACTGAGCGATAATTTGCCCTTGTAGATTAACTGCGATCGCTCGTACTCCTCCTGTACCCAAGTCTAAGCCAACTACGATGTCAGTCAATTGCCCCTCCAAATTCTTAATCGTGAACTAACCCAATTTCTTGAAGTACCTGGCGACTGGGAACAGCCTAAAACCTAGCTTTTCATAAGTACAACGTGCCGGAGCATGACCTGGATCGCCTCCGGTTTCAACCATAGCAACCGACATCCCAGCAACTTGCATCCAATCAAGAGCAAATTCCATTAAAGCGGTGCCAATACCTTGACGTTGATAGTCTGGATCGACGGCGACCATATAGATTTCTCCCATGCTGCTCTCGGAGTGGAGTTTCACGGCTACAAAGCCCATGATTGAATCGGAGTCGATCGCAACCCACACCTTTGTGTCCGCAGCAGTACAGACTCCCTCGACAGCATGAATTTGGCTTACACGCCAATCGGGATAGAATGAGCGGTACACCTCAAGATCCATCACTTTCTGAAGCGAATCAAAAACCGGAGTCCATGCCCGAATCGAAAGGCTCTTGATGGCATCAAGGTGACTATCTTCGTATGGTTCAATTCGCATTTCGGTATGGACTCCACTTATAATCGAAAATCGGTTTTTTCTTAAAATCGGGCTAGTGTTTCTTTTGCTCCAAACTCATACAATCGGTGTAAATGGTTCGTAACTGCATCAACAAAAAGCGATGACTGGGACAAATCGCCAAAAATCTCAGTTAAATTAAGCAATGGTTTGGCATCGCTGCCACTGGAATGAGCTAGTTGAGTCAGAGTACCTGCTATTGGGTCATCAATGGGAATAGTATTGCCTTGGTCATCCTGTCCGTTGAGGTAACGGAACCAAGCAGCAACAGTTAGGCTCATGTAATCAATGGCTCCTCCTTGATGCAGCGCGTCACGGACTGAGCCGAGAACAAATTTTGGCATTTTAGCGGAGCTATTCAAGCAAAGACGCGGCAGCTGATCCCGAATCTTAGGATTGGCAAAGCGTTCGATTAAAGTTTTTTTGTAATTATCTAAATCAATCCCCGGTACAGGTTGGAGTGTGGGCGTAACTTCTGCCATCAAATTATCAACGGCTTGACGAATCAATGGATCTGCCATGACTTCATGAACGTATGTATAACCTGCCAAGGAGCCGAGATAGCCTATTAACAAATGACTGGCGTTGAGTAGCCGAATTTTCATCATCTCATAGGGATGAACATCGCTAGTCATCTGAACGCCAACGGATTCCCAATCAGGTCTACCTGCACTGAAATTGTCTTCGACTACCCACTGAAGAAACGGTTCGGCAACAACTGGAAAGGCATCATCGATATTAAACTGTTCCGCCACCATTTTGATATCTGCTGGGGTTGTGGCGGGGGTAATGCGATCGACCATGCAGTTAGGAAAGGCTACCTGTTCGGCAACCCAACGCCCCAATTCTGGGTTTTGCATTTGGGCAAATGCGGTTAACATTTTGCGGGCAATGTTACCGTTACCTTGCAGATTATCGCAGGACAACACAGTAAACGGTGCTATTCCCTGTTGACGGCGGCGATCGAGTGCTGCTGTCAAAAAGCCATATACTCCAATTGGCTCATCGGGATGCTGCAAATCGTATTGAATTGTCGGGTGATTGGCATCAAATTCACCGCTACCTTCAATATAGTAGTAGCCTCCTTCAGTAATGGTGAGGGTGACGATGCGGCATTTGGGATCTGCTAAGGTGTCAATCACTGCTTGGCGGTTATCTGGGGCAAACAGATATTTTGTAATCGATCCGATCGCACGAGCGCGATCGCCTGCTGGGGATCTCTCAACTAAGGTATACAAACAATCTTGTAATTTCAGTGCATCCCGCATCCGTTTATCGAATTCTAGTAACCCAACTCCGCAGATTCCCCATTCACTACTGGGATTTTGATGAAAGTAATTATCCAGGTATAATGCCTGATGTGCGCGATGGAACCCACCCACACCGATATGGACAATGCCGTTAGTGATTTGCTGGCGATCGTAATTGGGTACGCGAACGTTATTGCCTAACTGAGACAGAGATGCTTCATTCAGCTTGATTGCTGAGTCTGTGCTGATATTGCTGTTCATGGGATTCATTTTGGGTTAGGTGGTGACGATGAACTTTGGGGATGGCTTCACCGTCGCGATCGAACAAATGGCAAAGCTCACCGTTAATGTAAATCGGAACGTAATCGTGCATGTTGGCTGGATTATCTCCGTCTGTTTGCACAACTATGGTTTCGCCACCCGCAATTTTGATGTAGAGAAAGGTTTCTCCACCCAATCGTTCTACGACTAATACTTCACCATTCACGCTTGGGTTATTGCGATCGAGCCGCAGATGTTCGGGACGAATTCCTAATGTTGCTCTGTCCCCAACTGACAAGGTTTTGGGCTTCACTGGAATTGTTACGGTTGCGTCACCAGGGAGTCTAACTGTTGCCCCAGAGTCATTGACGGCTGAAACTGTCACCGAAATAAAGTTCATTTTTGGCGAACCAATAAATCCGGCGACAAATAGATTGCGGGGATGATGGTAGAGTTCCAGAGGAGAACCCATTTGTTCGATGATGCCGCCTTGTAATACCACAATTTTGTCGGCAAGGGTCATTGCCTCAACTTGATCGTGGGTAACATAAATCATGGTGGCTTGCAGGCTGTCGTGTAAACTGGCAAGCTCAATCCGCATCTGCACCCGCAATGAAGCATCCAGGTTGGACAGTGGCTCATCAAACAAAAATACTTTCGGATTACGCACCAAAGCACGACCGATCGCTACCCGTTGGCGTTGTCCTCCTGATAGTTCTTTGGGCTTCCGGTTCAAAAGCGGCTCTAGTTGCAGGATACGAGCGACTTCACGCGCCCTTTCATAACGCTGGGCTTTGGGCATACCCGCAAGCCGGAGGCTAAAGGCCATATTTTCTGCCACTGTCATGTGAGGATATAAGGCGTATGTTTGAAACACCATCGCCAAACCGCGTTTATCGGGTGGCACATCATTGACTTTTTGTCCATCAATGAGTAAATCGCCGGAGGAAATTTCTTCTAATCCAGCAATCATGCGGAGTAAGGTTGATTTCCCACAACCGGAGGGGCCGACGAAGACGACAAACTCGCGATCGCCCACGTCGAGATCGATGCCTTTGATGATCTCTGTGTCGGCGTAGGTTTTATGGATATTTCTTAAAGCAACTGTTGACATAAAATGTTTCCATTAATGAGTTCAAGTTTTTCTCACGCACAGACGTAGAGGTGCAACGAGGAACACAAAAGTTTGTTTTAATACCTCCTGCCCCCTGCCCCCTGCCTCCTACTTCACCGCACCAAAAGTCAGACCCCGGACTAATTGCCGTTGACTCAGCCAGCCGAAAATGAGGATGGGTGCGATCGCTAGTGTTGATGCTGCCGAAAGTTTTGCCCAAAATAATCCTTGAGGGCTGGAAAAAGAAGCAATAAAGGCTGTAAGTGGGGCGGCATCTGCTGTTGTCAAGTTCAAGCTCCAAAATGCTTCGTTCCATGACAAAATAATCGAAAGCAAGGCAGTAGATGCAATTCCGGGGACTGCCAATGGTAGCAAGACATGAACAAGTTCTTGCTGTGTGGTTGCTCCATCCATGCGATCGGCTTCGAGAATTTCTTTGGGAACTTCTTTGAAGAAGCTGTAAATCATCCAGACGACAATCGGCAAATTAATCAGGGTATAAATGATAATCAAACCGATGTGACTATCTAGTAATCCGGCGTTGCGGCACAAAATGTAGATTGGCACTAGTACACCAACAGGTGGCAGCATTTTGGTGGACAGCATCCAGAGTAAAGTCCCCTTGGTGCGTTTGGTTGGGAAGAATGCCATTGCGTAGGCGGCAGGTACGGCAAGCAGCAGCGCGACTATAGTCGATCCCAAGGAAATCGCTACGCTGTTAAAGGCATAATTGAAATAATTTGCCCGGTCTTGGATGGCAATATAATTCTCCAATGTCGGGCGGAAAAACAACTGGGGCGGAGTTGAAACTGCTGCTACTTCGGTTTTAAAACTGGTGAGAAACATCCAGAAAATTGGAAAAAACAATATGCAAGCGGCAAGCCAGCCGAGCAATGTCCATAGCCAAATCTTCGAGGTTTTACGTGCCATGTTAAGTATCCAAATTACGAGCAACACTACGCATTAAAAAGATTGCCACGATGTTGGCAAGGATGACGGCAATTAATCCACCGGCTGAAGCACCGCCGACATCGAATTCCAGCAAGGCTTTTAAGAAGATGTAATAAGCAAGGTTAGTGGTTGCAAGTCCCGGTCCGCCGCCTGTGGTGACAAAGATTTCGGCAAAAATGGTCAGGAAGAAAATCGTCTCAATCATGGCAACCACAGAAATGGCGCGGCTAAGATGGGGTAGCATAACGAAACGAAATAGAGCGATCGCATTTGCACCATCCATTCGCGCAGCTTCTAACTGGTCGCGATCGAGTGACTGAATTGCAGTCAACAAAATCAGTAGGGCAAAAGGCAGCCATTCCCAGGACACAATAATAATGATGGCAAGCAAGGGAACGCTGGCAAACCAATCGATCGCCCCTAAACCCAAACCTCTAGTAATTTGAGCAAACAACCCATTCACTGGATGCATCAGCATATTTTTCCAGATCAGGGCGCTAACTGTGGGCATAACAAAAAATGGAGAGATTGCTAGCACCCGCGCCACTCCACGACCATAAAAGTCTTGGTCAAATAGTACTGCTAGTAATGTGCCCAGACCAATTGTGATTGCTAAAACAGAAACAACCAAAACTATTGTGATGGCGATCGATGTCCATAAAGCTGAATCACTGAGGATGAAAGTGAAATTTTCAATGCCGATGAATTTACGTGCATCTGGATTGAGCAAGTTATAACGCTGAAAGGAAAACCATACGGTCATCACCAGAGGCACAATCATCCACAGCAGTAGGAGAACGACCGAAGGCGCAACCAGAGGTAAGGTTGATACTTGCCGCGTAGTCCGTTGCTTGGTAGGTGGTGGCGTTTCGTGTTGAGGTTTTACCGCTAATGAAGAAGACATAACCCAAAGGAATTTTAGATTTTAGATTTTGGATTTTAGATTTTGAATGTTTTGTAGTTGAGCATCGGCTCTTTTTACCCATGCCCAATGCCCCATTTCATTCGATATAACCCGTATGTTTCATGAAGCGTTCAGTTGATTTCTGGGATTGCTGTAACGCTTGGTCTACGGAAGTTCGATTGGTTAACGCCGCCGCCAAGGTTTGCCCGACTGAAGAACCGATCGCCTGAAATTCTGGAATATCCACATATTGAACTCCCTTATAAGGAGTTGGTTGTGCTGATGGACGGGTAACATCAGCAGATTGGATTGCTGCCAACACGATTTCTGCAAAGGGTGCAGCTTTTCGATAGTTGGGATTCTCATAAGTGGAAGTCCGAGTCCCTGGTGGTACAGCAACCCAGCCATTCTCCTTAGCAACCAGTTGAATGTATTCTTTAGAGGTTGCCCAAGCAACGAATTTTTGCGCGGCTTCTGGTGATTTTGAGGTTTTTGGAACCGCTAGCGCCCAAGCCCAAAGCCAATTTGAGCCGTTGGGATATTTTTCAATTGGCGCACGAGCAAAGCCAACTTTGTTATAAACTTGGGATTCTTTGGGATTGGATAACAGCCCTGCGGCAACGGTTGCATCTACCCACATACCGCATTTACCCGTTGAGAATAATGCCAGATTCTCATTAAATCCATTGGAACTGGCTCCGGGCGGCCCGTATTTGTTAAGCAAATCGACATAAAAGGCGATCGCCTCTTTCCAAGGTGGAGTATTAATCGTTGGTTGCCACTTCATATCAAACCACTGTCCACCATAGGTATTAACCAATGTGGAAACAAATGCGACGTTTTCACCCCAACCGGGTTTTCCGCGCAAACAAACTCCATAAACCCCATTTGCTGGGTCGTGGATTTTGCTTGCCCATTCTCTCATTTGGGGATAAGTTGGCTGTTGAGGAACCGCAATCCCAGCTTTTTCAAACAAGTCTTTGCGGTAGTACAGCATGGAACTTTCCCCATAGAATGGCACAGCATAGAGTTTGCCGTTATTGGAAAGTCCTTCTCGTATAGGTTTGAGTAGATCGTTTACATCATAGTTTGCGCCTAAATCCAAGGGTCTTAACCAATCCCGCCTAGCCCAGATTGGTGTTTCATAGGAACCAATGGTCATGACATCAAACTGCCCACCCTGGCTTGCAACATCTGTAGTTGTGCGTTGACGCAACACATTTTCTTCCAGCACAACCCACCGGAGTTGAATATCAGGATTAGCTTCTTCAAATTTGCGAGAAAGCCCTTGCATCACCACCATGTCGCCATTATTTACAGTGGCGATCGTTAGTTTAGTTTTCTCTGCGGCTTGGGAGCGCGGTGAGCAAGCATATACCAATTGCGCCAGCATTACTCCAGCGAGAAATGCAGCCAGCACTTTAGCGAAGCGGCGAATACGCATCGCGTAACTCCTTTAAAGTAAAAAACCGAACAAAATAAATTTTTGATTTTATGCTCTAATTTTGGGCAAAAGCTCAATAATAGAAATCATACCAATCTGATTTTCATCATGGGCATTTGCAACAATTCTTCAATAAGAGGTTGAATCTATGACAGCAAAAGCAACTTATCAGTTTGCAGGTAAGACGATCCTAATTACTGGCGGTGCAGGAGATATTGGCAAAGCAACTGCACACCGTTTTGCTGCTAATGGCGCAGGAATAGCCCTGCTAGATTTGAATGAACCGAAGATGACAGATGTCGCTGGGGAACTAAAAGAGTACAACGTTCCAGTCGGCACGTTTCGCTGTGATGTTACATCTAGTGATGATGTTGCTAAAGCCTTTACTGGTGCTGTAAAGCAGCTTGGGCGAATTGACTATGTATTTAATAATGCGGGTTATCAAGGAGTGTTTGCCAAGACTGACGAATATCCTGAAGACGACTTTCAAAAGGTGATTAATATTAACGTTGTCGGCGTTTTCCAGATTCTCAAGGCGGCTGCACAGCAATTACGCGATGTAGGTGGAGGTGCGATCGTTAACATGGCGAGTTATGCAGGGGTGGTTGGGCCGCCAAATATGTTGGCTTATGCTGCTTCCAAGTTTGCGGTCATTGGAATGACTCAAACAGCAGCAAAAGACTTAGCTCCTTATGGCATTCGGGTGAATGCGCTCTCGCCTGCGTTGATTGGCCCTGGTTTTATGTGGACGCGACAAACCGAATTGCAAGCAGCAGTAGGGTCACAATACTTTGATGCCGATCCCAAAGTAGTTGAGCAACAAATGATTAATTCAGTACCA
This sequence comes from Nostoc sp. DedSLP03, assembly GCF_034530815.1. Classification (NCBI taxonomy): domain Bacteria; kingdom Bacillati; phylum Cyanobacteriota; class Cyanophyceae; order Nostocales; family Nostocaceae; genus Nostoc; species Nostoc sp. DedSLP03. The sequence continues at coordinate 158,686 of NZ_JAVRCK010000001.1, read as the reverse complement.
ATGCGGCGTTTGGGAAGCTTGGAAGAGGTGGCAAATGGAGTAGCGTTTTTGATGAGTGAAGAGGCAAGCTACATTACTGGGTTTAACTTGGAGGTGACTGGGGGATAATAGAAATTTAAAAATAATTGAGCAAAGATTATCTCTTTGGGCATATAGTATAAATAATGCAATTATACCTTTGATAGAGACATAGTTTTTGCAGGTAGTATATGGGACAACCTTTTTTAGAGCAGCGCGATGTCAGCAAGGCTGGCTTGCCTCTGAGGGCGCGCAAATTAGACCTGGCTGCACATGCTGCTTGGCTCTATTACATCGCCGGCAATACGCAAGAAGAAATTGCCGTCAAGCTTAATGTGTCCCGGCAAGCTGCACAACGTTTAGTGGCACTGGCAGTCAGTGAAAAACTGATTAAATTTCGACTCGATCATCCCTTGAGTGAATGCATTGCTCTGGCTGAGTCGTTACGCGATCGCTTTGCTCTGTCACTTTGTGAAGTAGTACCAACTGATGCAGGTAGTGGTGATACATTATACGGGATTGGTGTATGTGCTGCCACCCACCTAGAGGCTTACCTGATGGCTAAAACCCCGACCATACTAGCGTTGTCATCAGGTCGCACATTGCGAACAATGGTGGAGCAAATACCCTCAATGAACCAACCCCAGCATAAGATTGTGTCAATTATTGGCAATATGTCTCATTCTGGGCGTGCAGGTCGTCACGAAGTGGTTATGCATTTATCCGATCGCGTCGGTTCCCAAGCTTACCCAGTGCCGACTCCGGTTGTCGCGACTAGCATTGAAGAACGAGAACTCTTGCAGACTCAGCGATCGTTTCTCGCCGTCAAAACTCTCGCCGAGCAAGCCAAAGCAACCTTTGTCGGAATTAGTCACATTGCCTGGAATGCTCCGTTACATCAAGACGGCTTCATCAATGACGATGAAGTGGCTGAATTGATTGAACTAGGAGCAGTCGGAGAAATTGCAGGTTGGGCTTATAGCGATCGTGGAGTATTGCTGCAACAAGGGACAAACAACCGGGTTGCCAGTGTAGCGCTCGAACAACCCGCTCATCGACTGATTATTGGAGTGACGGGTGGTGTGAGAAAAGCGGAGGCGATTTTGGCTGCTCTGCATGGCAAGTTAATTACAGGATTGATTACCGACGAAGCTGCGGCCCAAGCGATTCTTTCTAAGTTTAGTAAGTACTAAGTGAGATATAGGACTCCGATTTGATTTCTGAAAACATACTGAGACTGAAAAGCCTGTTTGATCGGGGTTTTATCTAAAATCTTGTTCAAAAATCAGATATGAGTCCTATAGTTTATGCTAAGTATTGAGTGGTGAATTTACCTTTGATTTTTGAAAAGCAAAAGTAACTGAAAGCTTTCCATATATAGATTTTTTCTTAGTATACTTAGCAAGGTTCAAGTAAGAGCTAACTTTCTCAGTCGAATAATTGCTGCAAGCTATAAAAATTCACATCTGAATAAGCACTCACAATTAAATCTGCGCTTGATAAATTCTGCTTATTATGTTTCAATCCAGCAAAGCCAACGCATTTCATGCCTGCTTTTTTAGCAGCTTTTATCCCATTTTCTGAGTCTTCAATAACAACGCATTTATTCGGATTAACATTCATCCTTTCAGATGCTAATAAAAATATATCTGGTTCAGGTTTACCTCTCTCAACATCTTGACCAGATATTTTCACACTGAATTTATTTTGCATATTAAAGCACTCTAAAACTGTATTAACTCTGATTCTAGGAGCTGAAGATGCCAGAGCTAAAGGCACTCCAAAATCAAAAAGCTCATCAATCAGTTCTTTCACTCCCTCAATAGGTGCAAGATTGGAGTTATTTTTTAACTCTTCAACAAAATCCAATGTTTCTCTCAATACATACTCTTCTATTGACTGAGATAAATTAAATTCTTTGCTGAGATATGTCCAGAATGTCCGAGCATCAGAACCCCTAAATTTGTCTAGGATATTTTCTGTTAACTCGAAGCCAATTTCCCTACAAAACTTGATTAGAAAAATATCACTTAGCGGCTCGCTATCCAGCAGAGTCCCATCCATATCAAATAATACAGCGTCCATAGATTTGAAAATTCATCATTTATTTGGAATTGGGTTAAAGATTTTACACTACCTATTTAAAAAAGGGCACGCCCGTTAAGCCTGCCCTTTAGTTTTAGTGTTCTTGTCCCGTTGGTCGAATAAGGATTTCGTTGACATTAACGCGCGGCGGTTGCGTAAGAGCGTAAACGATCGCAGCAGCAATGTCTTCACTTTGCAGAGGTTGAATTGACTTGCGTCGTTCTTGAATCCGTTGTTTGGCAACGGGATCGGTAATTTGGCTGTCAATTTCTGTATCCACCAAACCAGGTTCAATAATGGTGACGCGGATGTTGTCCTTATGGACTTCTTGGCGCAATGCTTCCGAGAGGGCATTAACACCCCATTTGGTAGCATTGTAAACACCAACACCCGCCCGCGCTGTCCGGCCAGCCACAGAGGAGATATTGACTATATGCCCGGATTTTTGCGCCTTAAACAGAGGTAAAACAGCATGAGTCGCATATAGCAGTCCTAATACGTTGAGGTCAAACGATCGCCGCCAGTCTGAGCTATTTCCAGCTTCAATAGTTCCCAGTAAGGCAATCCCGGCATTGTTGACGAGGATATCAACCCTTCCCAATTCTGTATTGGCCTTTGCCACCAAGTTATTTACCTGAGTTTCATCAGTCACATCAGTGACAATAGGTAATGCCTTGCCACCACTAGCTTCGATGCGTTCTGCTAATGCTTGAATGCGATCGCCACGCCTAGCAGCGAGTACAACTGTAGCTCCAACTGAAGCCAAAGCGATCGCAGTTGCTTCTCCAATTCCCGCAGAAGCACCAGTGATAATTGCCACTTTTCCTTCTAATTTACCTGTCATTTCTTTAACTCCTTAGTAATTGATAATTAGGCATTGGGAAGAGGCAGAGAGGTAGAAGTTCTAAAATGTTTGAATTTTGAATTTTGAATTTTGAATTTTGAATTGATTTCTCCCCTACCCCCCTACCTCCCACCTCTTACCGATCCTCAAAACAGATGCAACAGCCGCCCCACACAGAATTAGGGCTGCAAAGCGAAAAGTTCCTTGGAATCCTGCAACGATCGCATCAGGAGGGGCAACGGAGACATCTGCACCGCCAGATATGCTACCGATTAAGGCTCCAAATATTGCCCCAATTAGAGAAACTCCTACGGTGTTACCTGATGTACGTGACAAAGACAGCAGCCCAGAAGCAATCCCTAGCCGTTCCCTCGGTACCGATCCCATAACAGTGCTGTTGTTAGGCGATTGAAATAAACCCAGACCAATGCCGTAAATAAAATAGCGCGATACATAGCCTAGTTCAGTAATTTGAGCGTCAAAGGTGCTAATCCCCAAACAGCCGCCAATCATCAACCCCAGCCCAATTGAACTGATTAGTCGAGCGCCAAAGCGGTCTGAAAGTATTCCAGCTAGTGGGGCAATTAATCCACTCAGTACAGGCGATACGGCTAGTAATAGCCCTACTTTTACCGTCGGATAATGCTTGACGCTCTCTAGAAAGAAAGGGACGATCAGTAGCGAACCGCCAATAACAATGAATGCTAACCAGCCACTTAGCAAACCCATACTCAACTGAAGATTGCGAAACAGCTTTAGCTCTAGTAGTGGCTGCTTTAGAATCGCTTCAACTACCAAAAATGTAATGAAACTTACGGTAGCGATCGCTAATAATACCAATGCATTAGTACTGCCAAAGCCCTGGCTCTGTCCTAGCGTCATACCTAAACCAAAACTACCCAGAGTCAATAAAGCCAATATGGCTCCCAAAAAGTCAAATTTCTGTTTGCCCTCAATGCGTGCAGAAGGTGGCACTACACGAGCTATTAAGAAACTAGCGATAATCCCCAAGGGTACATTGATGAAGAATATACTATGCCAGCCTGACCAGCTTAAGAGCAATCCGCCAGCAGAAGGGCCAAAAGCAATTCCCAGTGACACTACACTACCGATGATGCCAACAGCCCGACCTCGCTCGGAAGAAGGAAAAACTTCTGTGATAATTGCTAAACCAAGCCCAGAAATGAACACAGCACCTAATCCTTGAAGCGCCCGAAAGCCGATTAACCACTCGATACTAGGTGCAAAACCACACAACAGCGAACTGAAAGTGAACAGAACCAGTCCCCCTTGGTATAAGGACTTTTTACCCCACATATCCCCCAAGCGGGTTGCTCCCAAAACTAAACCGGAACTGACCAACTGGTAACTCAATACAGCCCATTGGGTGGTAGGAAAACTAGTGCCAAAGGCTTGCACTAATGTGGGCAAAGCAACATTAATGATGCCGACATCTAGGGTAGACATGAATACCCCAAGTCCGACACCGAGTAAGACCCAATTTTTTTGAGAGCTTGATAAAGCCAGAGGTTCTGCTTGGAATTGTGCCAATGTTTAGCCTCCACCTTTGACTTTACGGTTGTGAATAGTTTGCATACGTATATTCATTGTAGGGTGCTATCCTCGCTACTAAGTTCAGGAAACTAAGTTTAACGTCAGTTCTTGCAGAAGTAGGGATAAAGGTTAAGGGGTAAAGGGTAAAGGTCTAAAATTTTCCCTTACCTTTAACCTTTCCCCAACACAGGTATCTACTTCCCAATCGGCAAGATTGGCTTTTCCACTTGCCATATATTTGGTAAAGTACTTAAGTACTCTTAACTCTGCACTCCTTCGGCTATATCAACAATTGTGTTCAATAAAATACGGTAATTTGATATAGTTACTGTACTTTGACTAGTTAGCAAACTATCATAGACAACTCTCAGAAGCAAGCTCTAAAGAAAATGGAGAATAGGGAATGGGAAATGTCAATTATTAAAGTCACATCTGCAACTGCAAATAAGTACCTTTTTGTATAAGCAATGACTCAAAAAGCTGCCTTATCTCGATTTGCATTAGGATTTATTGCAGGCTTTGTGTCTGTTTTGCTGTTTCATCAAGGTATGTTAGCGCTGCTACATACAGTAAATTTTACACCTCGCGCCCCTTATTCAACTGCACCGACACAACCATTAGGAATTCCGCAAATTTGGTCAAATGCTTTCTGGGGAGGCATTTGGGGACTAATTTTGGTAGTAATTGCACCTCGTTTTCGACACGATAAAAACTATTGGTTAGGAGCCTTAATATTTGGTGCAATTGCTCCGACGCTAGTGGCTTGGTTTGTAGTTGCACCACTTAAGGGTCAACCCATCGCAGGCGGCTGGAAACTTGTGGGAATAGTGACAGGTTTATTAGTTAATGGGGCTTGGGGTGTGGGAACCGCCGGGTTGCTGAGATTATTCTCTAGGAAACAATTGTTTAACAGCTAGAGTTTTAGGCGCTTCTAAGTAAGTGGGCAATGTTAGTATCATCCAAACTAACCAAAATAGCTATATTATTATTTGAGAATAATCGGTCAAAAAATAGCGATCGTATTATTCACGTTACACCAATTCTGTATAAAGATGTGTAGAAATAACCCGACTACCTGCGGCGCTTCTTGCGAGTTTGGGAAGGTTGGGAGAGGTGAAAATGATGTGCAGCTTCACAGAGAATTGGCTTTACTCAGTAAATCAAAGATAAAAATAATTTATTACAATGGATAATTTTGGGATTTACACACTGGCTAATGACGTGGTATTTGACCAACTAGTAGCTTTGCTAAACAGCATTGAGGTGAATGTTAGTCCAGATATTCCGATTTGTATTATTCCCTATGATGACCGCTTAAAACGAGTTAAAAAGGAGATAGATTCTCGACCGAATGTCACCTTGTTTGACAATAAAAGCTCGATCAAAAAATGGGAGGATTTTGCCGTTCAAGTTTGGAACGCTTATCCAAGAAATAGTCGAAAAAATAAACCTTCTATCGAATGGAATAAAAAAAATAATTTAATCCGAAAAATGTGTGCTTTTGATGGCGAGTTTGAAAGATTTGTATTTTATGATGCTGATAGTTTGGCAATGAATAAGCTGGATAAGGTTTTAGAAAAACTAGACCAATACGACTTTGTGTTTGATGACTGGGAACACACAAAACAAACTTCAGTTGCAGCTTTCGACTTGCCGAAGTTAGAACAAAAAATGTCTTTGCCTGAATCTGAAATCAGACGAGAAATCCACTGCTCTAGTTTTTTTGGTTCAAAAAAGGGTATTTTAGGCGCTGAAGAATTAAAAATACTCAAAAAGCGATTGATAGAAGATAAAGAAGTTGAATTGATTAACGAAATCGCTTGGTGGTGTGACGCAGATTTATTTAGTTACATGACTTTTAGCATTGCTCGACCACTATTTAACTTTACACTCAGTCCCAATGGTGAAGATAGAACTGGGAACTGTGCTAATGCAAATCCATTTGTGAACATTGATAATGTTCTTTATAACCAACAGGGATTAAAACCAATTCATCGCCTTCACTATATGGGCTATTCTGCTATTGGATTTGCCCGCTTGTGTAAAGGTGAAGATGTTGATATTCGTTACAAAAATGAATTTTTGCACTATCGCTTTCTGAAGCAACCAGAGCAAAAACCAAAGCGATTAAAGCCACCCACTATAGCGGCTAGAAGCAATCGATTTATCAAAAAAATTTGGAATAAAATTAATCAAACTATTTCTTACACTTAGCTTTTGCCCAGCCTTGCTTATTAGCCTTTAGTTAGTGAGCAATGTCCACTCTCATCTTGCAAAAATGCCTAAAGTTAGTGTTTCTATTCCCACGTTTAATCGGGTTAATTTACTGCCTTTCGCAATTGACAGTGTACTCAATCAGTCTGAGCAAGACTTTGAGCTAATTATTTGTGATGACGGTTCTAGCGATCGCACACCCGAATTAATGTCACAATACACAGACAATCGGATAAAATATATCCGTCATCAGCAAAATATTGGTAAAAGTAATAATATGCGCTCTGGCTTTGATGCTGCTAGTGGTGAATATTTTATTAAATTTGATGATGACGACCGACTAGCACCCGATTTTCTCGCAAGTACATCAGCTATTCTTGCTCAAGACTCTAGCATTGATTTTGTTGGTACAGACCATTGGATAATTGATATTAACAATGTCCGGGATGAGGCAAAAACTCAAGAAAATTCTCATCGCTGGGGTAGGAAGAATTTACCAGCAGGTGTTGTAAATAATTTGTTAGAAGTCGTATTTATTCAGCAAAGCTTTCAAGTTGGGGCGACATTATTTCGTCGTAAAACATTGCAAGAATTAGGATATATGCAGCCAAATCTGCAAAATTGTGAGGATAATGATTTATTTGTACGTCTGGCTTTGGCTGGAAAAAAGGGCTATTACTTACCAGAATTATTGATGGAATATCGTTCTCATGCAGAACAGCAAGGTATTAATCGAGCCATTCCTTATTTATTTGATAAAATTCAGTATTTAGAAAGTTATAAGTTTGAGTCTGAAAAATTAGAGAAAGTCAGGAAAAATCGTTTAACTGAAACGCAATTATTATTAGGTTTGCGTTTAATTGAAAAGGGTGAAACGCGAAAAGGCAGAGAGCTAGTTTTGGCGGGACAGTCTTTTTCGACTGCTAAAGCTTGGACTGGTTTAGGTTTATCGTTGTTACCAGTTGGGTGGCGAGGTAAGGCGTTTAATGCACTACGACAGGCGCGAAGTTAGGCTAGCTCTACCTTGCGACTAACTGTTTTCCAGGAATATTTTACTTGTACTATAGCAATCATGATCATCCTTGAGAAACGATATCCGCGACTTCTTTGAAAAGTCGCGGATATTATGCTTACATGAACTTGTTTTACTTAATTACTTCAGTCAATTAGTTTTCTGACCACCGATCAACTATTTCAAGCATTTTTTTAATACTTATGCCTTTTTGCATATTTTTACCATGTGGAATTTTAACCCTTTCTACTACATCATTCAATGATTTAAACTGTTCTTTATTACGTTCCATTTCCACTGCTTCCGCTATCTGAGAAGCTTTTTTCTGATTAAAACCAGCATTTAGTAATTTAGAGATAATTTTAACTTGACTAAGCGTTTTAAAAACTTCTATTGGTTCAGTATTATCAGCAATCTGTTTTTTAAGTTCTTTGATTTCATTTTCTAAATTTGCATTAGCAGTTGCTTTTTCTAATAGTTGGTTTGTTATCTTTTCAAAACGTGATTCCAAATTTATTAAAAATTGTTCCATATCTTTGAAGTTGAAAGATGTTTGAATTGAAGAATCAGTTTTTTGCTGTCTAAATAATTCAACTTGCCTAGTTAAAGTCTCCTCATTTTCAGACTCAATAATAAATACCCCAATCATTTCACCTTTACGAGGATCTATTTCTCTAGCCCGAACAGCAGCATAATATTCAAAGTCTCCATCTACTACCTCGTATGATTGCAGGCTTGTTCTGCGAACCACTATGGGATTAATAACGCCCTCAGAGTCTAAAATTAATCTAGCAGCCTGTTCTAGTTCATCGTCTGCGAAAATTGAACGAACTTTGCTTGAAGTAATTTTCTTGACAGCAACAAGTGATGTAGCTAATTTCATTAAAGTAGCCCTATTTTTTCTAAAACTTCTATTGCTAACAACTCAAATTCATGTGCCGAAGTTGAGTCTGGTTTAAAATCTAGCACTGATATTGGGTCAGCTATCTCAATATCTCCAACAATCTGAATTCTTTCAGCACATTTTGCCAAATCTTCTCTTTCATAAATTACAGCATTCATCACGTTGATACCATATCGGTTATAAATTTTTTCTAGACGATTTTTTAAAGTTGATTGCACAAATTTAGCATTTGTCGATATTTTAGAAGCTAGAACTCCTATGATTTCAATTGGTGGTTTTCTAATTTGTTTCCTAAACCCATTGATAGTTTTTATAAATTCTTTAACATTCGTTAAACCTTGGTTAGCAAAAGGTTTTAGATCGGATGGAATAATAAGAAAATCTGTAGCTATCAAGGCAATTTTGGCATATAGGTTTAAAGAAGGCGGCGTATCAATTAGGACTACATCATACTGATCTTTTACTTTCTCTAGCTTTTCAATCAGTATTAGCCTGCTATAATCAAGTGCGTTCAGTTCCGTTTCTAGTCTTATCAAATCAATGTGTGCAGGGACTACATAAATTTCTGGATTACTAAAATTAGATTTTCTAGCTACTTCTGCAATAGGATAAAAGTCTTCTGATTGCAATACATGAAAAATATTAGAATCTTTTATATCATCAAACTCTTCATCATCAAATTTGACTAAACCAGTAGCAAATGTAGTATTGGCTTGGCTATCTAAATCAATAACTAGGACTCTTTTTCCTTTCTTCCTAATAGCAGCAGCTAGATTAACTACAGTGGTTGTCTTACCTACGCCACCTTTATTATGGTAAACCGCGATTGTTTTCATTGAATGTTTCCTTTTGGTTTCAAATTTGTAATTATTTTCAGTTATTTGGACTTCTGGCTTATCTACTAGCTGTCCTTCTTTGAGGCTTTCTCTACCAATTAAACTTTTAATTTTATCTAACTGTATCTCAACTTCCTTTCCAGAACATTGAAATACTAGTTGAATATCGTATTGCAATTTTTGATAAATTCTAATTTCTTTGCCGTTAGTCAACAATCCATACCTGACATTCAAGCTGGTTAAATAATGCCTGAGTCGAAGAACATGATTATTTAAGTTTTGTTTGGGATGCTTTGCCTCCATGACAACACTCAGCGGTGAGTTGGCATCTAAGACAAAGGGAATCACTTGTGCGGCAAATGCTAAGAAATCTAAGCGGATGCTACCAACCGCAACCTCTTGATGCCAGGTGTCAGGAGTATAACCTAGCTGTGGTAGCAAATATTGCACTATGAGTTTGCTTTCAACTTCGCTTTCGTTACGGCACAGCTCAGGATTAAAAGGCAATATTTTTCTACCTCTAAATAATTATTGGACTTGAGACAAAACCTGATATTTGCTAGATTATGGCATAGCCTTAATTATGTTGAGTGATAGAAATCACTTACTAAAATCTAAAAAATCATCATAAAATTAGTACTTTTACTGATAGAATAACCAATTTTGAAAGCTATCCATATTCAAAATTAACAGGCTACGTATGTATTTCCCTATTATCCCTGTAAATGGCTAGAATCAAAGTGTTTACCTATTTGCGCTAAAGGTTTTGGCTACTGTATCTTGTCCCCACTGCCATCAACTTGTTGAGAGTCAAGCTATTAGTTGTCCCTATTGTCGGACTACACTCAAAGCTTACGGTCATCCCGGTATTCCATTGCACCGCGCCGCTGGGGATGGGTATCTGTGCGACACCTGCACCTATCACGCTGATGATAGTTGCAATTTTCCTAAACGTCCCTATGCCAAAGACTGTACCCTCTACCAAAATATTGAAGAGACAAAGTTAGAGTTGGAACAGCAGCGTTACACTAACAGTTTTGCAGTAACTGTGAAAAGTTGGGTAAAACGCAATCAGGCTTTGCTGTTACTTTTGGGTTTATTATTGGTCTGTTTGTTGTTCGTGATATTAAGGTCTTGATTTGGGTTCTCTGAGGAGTTAAGAATACAAAGCTTCTGTGTTGAGTCTAATACAGAACTAAAGAGGGGAGCATCTCACTTTTACAAAAGTAAGATGCTCCCCTTTTACACGACGTGCCTTTAACAGTTGACCATTGCCGTTGTATATCTGCTTATACCAATTTTAAAAAAGAATGCGACAGATACATACTCCCAAACCTTTGTTCTGTCTAGCTTCCCTAATTTTGAATTTTGAATACTTCGACTGCGCTCAGTACAAGTTTTGAATTTTGAATTGGTATTAGTTTGCCGATCGCCAGGGAATGTTAACAGGGGTAAGTTGGTAATAATTCGTTAAAGTTGGGGTAGTCTTGCGGTAATAGTTTAATCACCACCGGACGCTGACTTGACTCCTGCACTGCTCGATAAACTATTGTCTGAGAACCTGCATATAGCTGCTTAACAATGGCATAATCAGGGATATACGGCAATGGATTTGAATCGGGGATTGCTGCCAGCGTCGTCATAGGGTCAAGTTAAAATTTTGAGAAGAAGTTGATAATTTTAATATTTCCCAATAATTTGGCAGAATAAACATTCCGTAACTTGTATACATAATTAATTGAGCCACAACTAGGCAAAATTCAATACTGTTTGCACGAAGATTGTCAATGACAGTTATATCAACAACTACGCGAACAGTTAGTGCAGTATTTCTAGATTCAAAAGAGAGCAATGCGATTTTGTGAGACGCTCCACCTAGAGAGCGATCGCTAATCAACTCTTATGTATAAATTGAATAAAGTGTGGCAATTTCTTCAAAAGCTTCATCCAAAATTGCCACTATCAGGAATGGTCAAAAATAACAAATTATACTCAATCCTTAATCTTCAGGTTGTGATGATTTTGGATGCTTCTGCAATTTTCAAACTGTAGTGATTTTGGATGTTTCCGCAATAGGTTCAACTTGTATCAATGGCGCTTTTTCTTCAAAGATGGCTAAGTCGAACCAAAAAGTGGTGCCAATGCCGACTTCACTCACTAGATAAACTTTACTACGATGTCTGTCGATGATATTTCTAACAATCGATAAACCTAAACCCGTACCTTCTAGGGTGTGAACTCGGTTTTCTACGCGGAAAAAGCGTTCAAAAATTGAGTGTTGATCTTCTGTGGCAATGCCAATTCCAGTATCGGAAATTTCAATCCGCACTGGTGCAGATTCGCTGTGGCTGGGGTTGAAATCTAGTTGGTAGGCGCGGATTGCTACTTTACCACCGGCTTTGGTGAATTTAAGCGCATTACCAATCAGGTTGCCAAACACTTGTACTAATAGATCGTAATTACCTAATACTAGCGGCAAATTAGGGGCAACTTCCTGAACAAGTTCAACACCTTTATCTTTGGCATTGAGTTGGTAAGTACGCAGGGTTTGCTCGATCGCTTGGGCTAAATCTACGCCATCAAAGCTGTAGTTGCGACCAGATTCGAGTTTTGATAAATCCAAAACATCGTTAACTAGGCGGGTGAGGCGATCGGTTTCATGGTTGACTGTTTGCAGAAACTCTTGCCGTTCTTGTAAATCTAAGTCTTCGCCGTAGTCGTGCAGGGTTTCAATATAAGTTTTAATGTTAAATAGAGGCGTTCGCAGTTCGTGAGAAACGTTGCTGATAAATTGACTTTTTGCCTCGTTTAGTTCGACTTCACGGGTTATATCTTGAATAGTAATCGCAATACCTTTGATGCTTTCTCTTTGCAGATTGAGTACTGTAGTCAAGAGAATACGGATCGTTCGTGGGGTGGGTTGGTTAATAAAAATTCGGAATTCGGCGCTTTCGCATTCCCCTGCTGCCATTTCGTACAAGGGACGGGTGATTTCGATTTGTACTGATGCTGGCAAGTGATGCAAGACATTGCAACCGACTACATTAGCGGCTTCCCAGCCAAAAATTCGCTCTGCTGTGGGGTTGACTAAAATCACCTGCATGTTGTTATCGATCAACACAGCACCATCTGCGATCGTGGAAACTAAAGTTTCTAGCTTGGCTTTTTCTGCGGTTAATTCTTCAATGTTCTGTTCTTCATAGCGCTCTAATCGCTCTGCCATCTCATTAAAGCTGAAAATTAATTCTCCTAGTTCGCCGCCTAAAGGTAAATTAATCCGCTGCTTAAAATTCCCGGTAGCAATTTGCTTTACCCCCACCAGTAGTTCTTTAATCGGCTTGGTGATGGTCAAGGCGTTAATCACTCCTGCCAAAATCACCATTACCCAAATTGTGATAAAAACGGCAATGGTGACATCGCGGGTAAAATTGGTAGAGATAACAGCGGTCTGATTGGGGTTGAACCCGATCGCTAATACACCTAAGTATTTTTTATTGACAATCAGGGGAATAAATACATCGGTGACTGTCCCATCTGGGGTTGTGTGTTGCCGCACCATCGGCTTTTCCCCATCACCAGGGTAATCTTCTGGCAGTTGTATCCGCCGTTTTATGGTAAGGGAATTTTCTACCTCGGCTTCCCAAAAAGGAATGCCAAAAAAGATTTCCCCGTTTTCATCAGCGTAGAGCATATAACGCACGCTAGAGGTGCTGCTATAGAAACGTTGGGAAAATCGGGCAACTTCCGTGAGATTATTGTCAGCGACCAAGGGGGCAACGTTGGCAGCAAGCAGCAGCCCCAAATCACGACCAAAGCGGGTGTCATTCATCCGCGCATCCTGCTGGATTGTATTTACAGCCCAGAAGGTTAAACCACTCATCACCAACGAAACTACCATTGTGGCCACAGCCAGCAGTTTAGTCTGGAGAGTGAACTCCGACCACCAACTTGCGATCGCATCTCGAATTGATTTGAACAGACTTAGCATCTTAAATAAAGTTGTTAGTAGTCTTTGTTATAAAGCCCAACAACTTAAAAATTAACAGTTAATTTGACAAATATGTTAGGGAAATGGGGAATGGGGCATTGGGCATTGGGCATTGGGAATGGGGCGTTGGGCATTGGGCATTGGGTATTGGGCATTGGGCATTGGGCATTGGGCATTGGGAATGGGGCGTTGGGCATTGGGCATTGGGTATTGGGCATAACTCCAAACTCCTAACTCCAAACTCCTAACTCCAAACTCCTAACTCCTAACTCCTAACTCTATGACCGATATCTTTCCGGTAATACATTCCCTGAAACTGAATATGTTGGATACTAGCGTAGGCTTGGGCGATCGCTTGCTCAAAAGTTTCTCCGATTCCTGTCACATTTAATACTCGACCTCCATCTGTGACTATTTCTTGTTGCTGGTTCAATTTCGTACCTGCATGAAATACAGTTGCTCCTGCTGCCTCTGCTTCCTCAATGCCAGTAATCACCTGGCCCTTTTGATATTCTCCTGGATAACCACCGGAAGCGGCAACGACAGTAGCAGATGCTCCCCCTTTCCAAGCAATGGGCGGCAATTCATTTAAGCGTTGCTGTACGCAAGCTAGAATCAACCCTTCTAGGGGTGTTTCTAACAGTGGTAAAATCACCTGGGTTTCGGGATCGCCAAAGCGACAGTTAAATTCCAAAACCTTCAAGTCACCATCGGGTGCAATCATTAACCCAGCATACAGCACGCCTCGGTAATCAATATTTTTAGCTCTTAAGGTAGCGATCGCTTTTTCTAATACTTCTGTTTGAATGCGTGCCATCAACTCTGGTGTAGCGATGGGTGCTGGGCTGTATGCTCCCATCCCCCCAGTATTTTCGCCTGTATCGCCGTCCCCAATCCGCTTATGGTCTTGGGCTGGCAACAAGGGTCTAATTGTTAATCCATCAGTCAATGCTAAAACTGATACTTCTTGCCCAATCAAACATTCTTCAATGACAACAAATTCACCAGCACTGCCAAATTGCCCTTGAAAAATCGCATCAATGGCACTTTCTGCTTGTGCAACTGTTTCAGCTACCGTTACACCCTTACCAGCCGCCAAGCCATCAGCTTTAACAACAATCGGCGCTCCCTGAGATTTGACGTAAGATTTTGCTGCCGCAGCTTCCGTAAATACCGCAGCCCGTGCCGTCGGAATTCTTGCTTCTTGCATCAAGGCTTTAGCCCAAGCTTTACTCGCTTCAATTTGCGCTCCGGCTCTGACTGGGCCAAATACCATCAATCCTTTATCTTGGAGGTAATCTGTGATTCCCTTAGATAGGGGAACTTCTGGGCCAACTATTACCAGAGTTATGCCATGTTCTAAAGCATATCGGCTCATTCCCTCAAAATCATTTACTGCTAAGGGCAAGTTTTGGCAACGTTCCATACTTGCCGTGCCCCCATTCCCTGGTACACAGATAACTTGCTCAATTTGCTTAGATTGCAACAGTTTCCACGCCAGAGCGTGTTCGCGCCCTCCATTACCAACAACTAAAACTTTCACTGATTTCCTCGTGCGTCCCTTGCAGAATGAGAATACCTGATTCGACTCTCGCGGATCAATTTTTTCATCAATTCTCACACTTGTGCAAGTTTCTGATGATTTATTATACCTCTTGTAAAAGTCCCCTAAGATTCCACTCCCCTTAATCCCCCCGATCTATTGAGCTACGGTGTATACACAAGTCAAATTACCCCCCTTAATCCCCCCGATTGGCTACGGTGTACACACAAGTCGAATTACCCCCCTTAATCCCCCCTTGTAAAGGGGGGAAATAAGAAATTTTGTTCCCTCCCCTTTAGAAGGGGAGGGTTAGGGTGGGGTAAAACCTTGGGTTTTTCAGCTATTTTAGTTATTGAATTCCAACTGCATTTGTTTTAAAAATTAAATTTCACTAATTAGTAAAATTTTAAATTTTATTATTAGTAATTACTAAATCAAGTTTATAACACATTTTCAGCATCAATATATTAGTTTAATTATCTTTTTAGCTGATATAATTCAACCTATTTATCAAATAATTTTCAATTAATAACCAATTTTTGATTATAATTATTAACCTGTGAATATAGCGGTTAATCAGGATATAAAAAATCGGCAAAATGGCTAAAATTATCGTTACTGGAGTCGCAGGCTTTATTGGTTCTCAGCTTGCAGAAACATTGCTACAACAAGGAAACGAAGTAATCGGGATTGATGAATTTAATGATTATTACGATCCGATGTTAAAGCGAAACAATGTTGCACACTTGTATCGTTTACCTAGTTTTGCATTAATTGAAGGAGATATGCAGTTTTTAGATTGGCAGAAACTCCTAAAAGATGTTGATGTAGTTTACCATCAAGCGGCACAAGCAGGGGTCAGAGCAAGTTGGGGTAAAGCTTTTCGAGGCTATACAGAACGAAATGTTAACGCTACACAAGTTTTGCTGGAAGCAGCTAAGGATGCTAAAGACCTAAAAAGATTGGTGTTTGCCTCTTCATCTAGTGTATATGGTGATGCAGAAACATTACCTACCCACGAGAAAATTTGTCCTCAACCGGTTTCTCCTTACGGCATTACAAAGCTAGCAGCAGAGTTTTTGTGTGAATTGTATTACAAAAACTTTGGTGTGCCCTGTGTGACATTGCGCTATTTCACAGTTTATGGCCCCAAACAGCGCCCAGATATGGCATTTCATAAATTTTTTCAATCCATTTTACACGATGAGGCGATTCCTATTTACGGCGATGGCCAGCAAACGCGGGAGTTTACCTTTGTTAGTGATATTGTCGCCGCTAATTTAGCCGCCGCCACCGCACCCAAAGCAGTGGGAGAAATTTTTAATATCGGTGGTGGGAGCAGGGTGGTTTTAGCAGAAGTCTTAAATACCATTGAAGAAATTGTTGGGAAGCCAATCAAAAGAAACCACATTGAAAAAGCGATGGGAGACGCGCGTCACACGGCTGCTGATGTATCTAAAGCACAGAAAATTCTCGGATATCAACCGCAAGTCTCTCTAAAAGAGGGTTTGACGCAGGAATGGGAGTGGGTGAAATCTTTGTATTCCCTATCTTCCTAATTTTCCTTATTCTCTTTATCCTTTAGCTAGTAGTCAAACAACACCTTGGCGCACAGCACGCTTGCGATCGCTTTTACGAGTACCCCCAGCCATCTGATACTCATGGCTATTATTACCATATTTATAAGCAATACCACGCAAAATTTTCTCAGAATAGTCTGCTAAATCCTGTTCATTTTCGACGAGCTGGGTTAGTAAGACATCAATAGTAGAGAGGGTGGTATTGTATGCTTCTAGAGATTGCCGCACCATTTCGATTTTTTCAGTGTAATCTTTGACTGTTAATCCCTCTCCAACATCGAGAGTTTGACTAATAGATTTAACGCTTGCTAGACGTAGTTCAGCTTTGCCAAGAGTACGTGAATTGCGTTTTCGCCTTCCCATAATTAATACTCATTTTCTCAATTTCTTATAACTCTATAGTGGACAATTATTGAAAAGGTTGTCATACGTGGAATTGTTGATTTTTCTGAACAATCCCAAAATTTATCTTCTTTATACTAATTCGTAATTACTAATTCTGAATTACCAATTACGAATTGACATAACATCAAAGCGGAAGTTGCTACAGCTTGCGCAAAACACGGAAACGTGAAAGCAGAAGTTGCTACAGCTTGCGCAAAACACGGAAACGTGAAAGCGGAAGTTGCTACAGCTTGCGCAAAACACGGAAACGTGAAAGCGGAAGTTCTTACAGGGAAGGCGGAAGCTGCTACAGACTGCGCGAAACACGGAAACGTCAACCCTGGAGCAATATTTTTTGATGCGATCGCAAAATTCCGAAATTAACTAATTGGGGAGTGGAGAAGGAAACAACAGTGATTTTCCCAATAGTGCGAGAGTAAGTAAAAATGTTCAAAAAAAAATCTTTAATCAGTGTCGTTATTCCGATTGCTGTTTTGTTAGGAAGTTGCGGAGCTAATTTTAAGTCTGTAGAAGACTTTACCAAGAGCAAAGAAATAGTTGAACGAGCTTCTAATGATTTTGCTGAAGATATTTACCAATCTTGTTTACGACGTACTAGATATATCAAATTAGTTCCCGATAATGGAATCCCTTATCGCAACGAGCGGCGAGAAAGTTGTGAGACAACTGAACGAGTGGATTCTGATAATTTTAAAACAGGAGTCAGTGTTTTAATTGACTATATGGATGCTCTAGGTGCCATAGCAAGCGGAAAAAATTTATCTTTAGATAAATCAATAAATGACTTAAGTGAAAGTCTCCAAAATTTATCTATTAATAGCAACAAACTAGATTCGGATGCAGTGGATGGAGGCAGTCAAATTCTTAAATTCTTATTTGATTTAGCGACTAAAAAAAATCGAGAGGATGCTCTCCAAAAAGCGATTGTTTGTACTAATGAACCTATTCATAAATATATTACTGGCAATTCGGTTCCAGCAACTGATGAGAATGGGGTCGATCTTTATAAACCTGCTAAAGGAGGCTTAATATTTCTTGTAAACAACAACTATCTTAGTAAGGAAGGAACTTTAGGCATAGAAGCAAACGCAATTGATACTTACTATAAATCTTACTTTCTTACTTTAAATGAGTTAGGCAAAGAGCAAATAAGTTCAAGTAATTATCAACAAGTTATTGACAAAATTACAGTAGGTGAACAATTAACAGAAGATTATAATAAAGCTATGAAAATAGTGAGTGAAAAAGAACAGGCGGGTAGGGCTTACAATCAGCTTCTTGTGATTACAGTTAAAGCTCATAATCAACTAAGCAAAGAATTTGCAGAAGGGCTAAAACCCAAAGATATTAATCAACTATGTCAGTTTAATGCTAAAGTTTCATTAAAAAAAATTGATGATAAAAAAATGAAGCGTATTCAAAGAATACTCAATGAATACGTCATCTCAGTCAAACCTCTAGTCAAAGAAGTCGATCGCGCTTTTTAATTAGATTTTATCTAATTTTTTCTCATTGCCAATTCATTGTTTAAAAAAGGAGAGTTATTATTTATGTCCTTGAGAGATAAGATGATAGAATTAAAGACCACTCTTGAAGAAAGAGCAACAGAGCTTTTCAGGGCTAAAACAATTACTCCGAATCAATTGGAATCAATTACTAATGAATGCCAAAAAATTTTGGATTTTGCTGCCAAGATTAATAGCATAGAATTAAATAAAGTTTTAACTGATATAAATGAACCAGCCCAAAAAATAAGTGAAGCTACTAATTCTCTCGATCGCGCGGCTGCAAAAATTCAAGAATTTCAGAATTTTTTTGATATTTTAACTCCATTAATCAGATTAGGGGAAGCTGTTTCAAATGCCATTGTAAGCGGCGGTGTAGCTGCAATTGGCAATATAGTTGGGGAACTTAGAGATGTTGGCGATCGCCTTAATACCTAATACCAATACTTTATGAAGCAGCGCCAAATTTTCTTTATTTGGTACAATAGTAATCCTGAATGATTCGTGAAAAAATGTAAGTAATATTTACGACTAAAGAGGGCTAGTAGTAATGTGGATGCGATCGCTAACAGAGTTTATTTAACAGAACCAAGACAAACGTGAGGTAAAACGAGCAATTGCAGTCAAGATGTTACTCTCAGGACACAAGCTTGGCGATGTTGTCACCTGTGGATATTAATGGTGTAGAGCTAGACACTGATAAAAAGCTAGTAGTTGAAGCAAGCAGTATGTATCCCACTGATTAAATTTATGAGGTTGCTGTTTGTAGAGAGGTTCTTAAATCATCTTCAACATTTTTTTAGCGACGATCGTTGCTGCAAATATGTTTTTTTAAGTTTTGTCTTAGCATTAAAATTTTCTGGTATTTATTGATTTTAATTTAATTAATGCAAAGTATAACTTAATCAAAAAGGAAGTCAGAAATGATTAGTACTTTAACTGTTTATCAAATTAGAAAGACTACAAACCGTTTTGTTATTGGTACTGCGGCAATGGCTATTGCTTGCAGTGGCATTGCTTTAACTCCAACTACGGCTAATGCCGTTATTAGTTACTATTCATGTAGTAAAGGAGGTTTTACAGGCACAATTGTAATCGATCACACTCCCAACGGAAAATTTCTAGGTCCAGTAGTAAGAATCAACTATAAAATTGACAAGGGACGTAATCGCGGCGGTAATAAAGCAAATATTTATTACGATGACAAGGGAGCTCTAACACAAATCACTACCGGAGATACAAGCATTCAAGATAATAATCAGCATGAGTTGGGTGGCCCTTATATACCAGGTCGTCAAAAAATCCTTGCTACGTTCATTTTTGATAAAAGCTCCGCTCCCGATCCTAGTTGTTCTATCACAATTCAGGCTCCATAGATCGCAAAGTTTTTCAGAAACCTTACCAGTCATTCATTTGTGCTGGTATCGAAGGCAAGAGGTTGTTTATGGTCAGTTATCACTAAAGACAATTTAATAGTATTATCAGCTAATTGAGTTCAAATCGTTATTGGCTATGGGTTACAGGTTCTACAGTCTGATAACGATTTGAAAACGATTTGACGATCGGGGCGGCAATGTGGATGCGATCGCTTGTCTAATTAATTTAATCTTTAGCTTACCTATTCCCATGATTGAAATTCATCAATAGCGCTACGAATTAAGGAAGTTATTTGAGCGCGCCTGGTTTCAAAGTTGGCGGCGATATAAATCAATAAAATGCCAACTAGCAAGCCAACAACCCATTTTAAAAAAGAGTACTGCAAGCTGAAAATTACCGATTGATAGATTGTAGTAATTAAAAAAGTGGCTGTACCAATGTAGAGAAAAGCTCGTACTCGTAAAGCTAATCCAGCAAAAATAGCGATGAGACTAAAAACACCCGGAATCCAAGCTGTATTTTGATTAAATAAAATTGCCCAACCACAAATTAAGCCACTCCCTAGCACTCTCAGAAGATGACGAGATGTTTTGTACTCTGGTAACTTCAGTTGGGTATCCACTTGAGCAATATAAAGCAGCGATAAGCCAATGGGTGTTACATACCACAAAGCATCAGTCAGGTGTAAGGAATCAAACCAACGATAAAGTGCCCAATCAATCAATGCCACACTAATATAGGTGAAAACATCCGTTTCACCTACTTTTGCTAAAAAGATGTAAAATCCAGCTGCGAGTACTAAGGTAATCGGGTAAGTTTGCAGTCTGGTTTCCCATAAAATTATCAGTGGTGTGATGTATGCAGCTTGTTGCCAAGGTCTTTTAGACCAACCCCAATTTTCCCAAGGTAAAACGTACAAAAAGTAGGCTACCACACAAGCGATCGCACCATTCCAAGGAACTAATGGCCCAGCCCAAAATCGCCCTACTGCTGTCTCTCGCCAATAAATCCTCATCCCGGCTACCTCTAATAAACCAAGGTAAACCCACATCTCGGCGATTGTAATTCTTCCCAAGATCCTGGGGGAAGTGGGTAAATTTCGTCCCTGAAAGACGGCGTAGCGAATCAAAAATACTCCCGTTCCCAATCCCACCAAACGGTTAACTGCAATGGGAAGAGGAATAGCAGCCATTAATAAACAGCTACTCCAAACCCAGTGAATATGAGCAATTCTTTTCAATTCTTGGGGAGTTAGGTGTAAGTAACTAACAAGCCAAGGTGACAAAATGCGGTAAGCATACATGATACTCGCGCCAAGGGCAGACATGGCAATTAATCCATCACCTAATGCTCCTCCTGAAGCTTGTGACATTTGATAGAACAAAAGTTCATAAGCAGAAATTGATACGCCAATAATTCCTAAATACAGCAAGGGTTTGAAGCTTGCGTGGCGTCGCCCCACGCCAATAATAATTAAAGCTA
Organism: Nostoc sp. DedSLP03; assembly: GCF_034530815.1. Taxonomy (NCBI): domain Bacteria; kingdom Bacillati; phylum Cyanobacteriota; class Cyanophyceae; order Nostocales; family Nostocaceae; genus Nostoc; species Nostoc sp. DedSLP03. The sequence continues at coordinate 137,339 of NZ_JAVRCK010000001.1, read as the reverse complement.
CACCCAAGGAATACAAACCTGTCCATTCGGTGAAGGTGTTCAAACGCAGCAATACACTGAATGCACCATAAATTAATGGCAAAATGTGCAGGCTGCTAGGAAACCTTTCTAATTGATGTCGTCGCCGCCACCACTCGCCGACAAGTTGAGTAATTAAACCCAAGGCGATGTTTGCGATCGCAATTCTCACAATTGAGCGTTCCCCCAACCCTAACCCTTGGGCAATTAACAATTCCAAACACCAAGCAATGCCATAAAATGCCCAATTTGTCGGTTCACGCCAACTGCGATAAACAATGGCTGCCAAGGTAATTACAGTGGCAATTAAGAACAAAAATCCTGAAGTCGTAAACCCTTGGTAAATCAGTATTGAGTGCAGCGTCAAACTTAATAATTCAACACTACACAAAGCGATCGCCCATTTATCGCTGGCGGCTGCATAGATAACTGCTAATTCGTTACCGCGTCGGTTGAAAACAGTCCGCGCTAACCATAGACTGAGAGTTGCGATCGCTCCGACAACAAACCAACCTGCTACCGCTAGGCGAGGTAAACCAGGTACACCCGTCCACAGCAGCACGCCAATGAAACTTAAAACAAATCCTTCTGTAATTACCGCAGATACTTGGTTGCGCAAATAGCGGGTATTTACAAACATCAATCCAGCACCTACAGCCAAACCGATTAATCTGATTCCTGGTAGCTGTAAAGTTAGTAACTGGGCAACTATTACAGCCAAGACACTCAAGTAACGGCTAGTAAGCCGTCGCTCTATAATTGCGGCATTGGCAACACCTGTAAGAGCTAAAGGCGTAACTAGCCATAAAACTCCCCAATCAGATCGGTTATCAGTGATGCCATACCAAGATGATTCTGAATTCATCCACAAAAAGAAAAAACTCGCTGCGGCTAATCCTAAGCCGATATCCCATGCACTACGTTGCCATAGTCCTTCCTGCAAACTGAATCGCCATTCTGCAACCATCAGAACCAATAAAATACTTGCCCAACCTTGTTGAGTCAGGCTGGGGAATAACCAATTAATCGTAAAGCAAAATGTCAGCACCCCCATGATATGAGTTAGGTATACCAGGGGAAGGGATGAGGGGGAGCGGCGTTGAGTAACAAATGCCAGAGTGGCGGTAGAAAATAGCAGATTTAGCGATCGCAATGGAGGATTTACAAGAGCGATCGCTGTTAAAAAAGCTCCAAATAACAGGGTAAGCAGTTCGCCAAATTTAGCTAATCCTCGCTTTTGGCGGCGATACAAACTATCTGTAAGCGCCACCATCAAAATTACGTAGGGAAATAAAGCTATACCCAGTAGCGCCCAAGGTTCATTTTGAGAATTGGTGAGTTGGGTAGTAGTTGCGATCGCTAATTTCTGTAAGTTATCGGGTACTAATCGCCAACCTAGCAAAATCGTCTCTAAGCCGATGACAAAAGCCTCTGCAAAGTCTCGCTTTAAACTGTATCGCCACAAGCGACTCCCCACAAACCACAAACCCAAACCACAGACAGCTATTGCTTGCCAAGGATAATTTACTACCGATACCACCCAACCCAGAAAGAGTAAAACCCCACCAAGTCTTTCCCAGAGTAAGAGGGATGAAGGAGACAAGGGGGACAAGGGAGACGAGGAGGATATTAATGTTACTTCCCCTGCTTCCCCTGCTCCCCCTGCCCCCTGCCCCCTGCCCCCTGCCCTCCTCTGCTCTGCTAACCAAGTCATCAACCAGCCGCAAATGCCAATAGCTAACCCCAACAGTGCGACATCTACTTTGGTAACAAAAATTGCCCGCACCAACAATACTATTAAAGAATAAATAATTACAGTAGCAGGTAAACTAATACTTAACCTACGGCGATCGTCGCTGACAGTATGAGGCTGTTGGAAAGGATTGTGATAAATGGTAATGATAGTTGTGGCGATCGTTGCCAGATAAACAGCAATTAAGGGAAATCCTCTTAATTGCCAACCCCAATGTAGATAACTCAGCCCTAGAATATTTACCAGAGGTAATTTGCCAGTATGCAAATTGGTAAAAATAGTCCGATTTTTGGAGAGTAAAACAGTTATAGCAGTCAGTGTAGGACAGGCGATCGCAACTACAATCCAATCCACAGGATTTTGCCACAATTTGAAGCTATCCATTGCCCAAAAATTCACTGGCACCAACAAAAGAGTGGCAATCAGCAATGTTTGAGCCGTCAATCTGAGGTTATTTTGCCTAGTCGCCCAAAAGCTTAATCCCCAAAAACTCAAAGTATAAGCAAATAAAACCCCGTACTGTCCAGCAGCGGGAAACCTCGCCCATTGACTAGCAGCCAGTACCCCAGAAGATACAACTACCAAGAAAACCCCTAGAAAAAGTAGCCAACGCACACTCAGTTCTGCCCCCAAAGACTGCAACATTGTGCCGATGAAGTTGGGTTTAGCTGGTTTTTGTTGTGGTTGTTTACCGCTACTAGATTGTAAAGCTGCTACAGGCAACTGCTGCACGGGGTCGGAAGTTGGAAATACTACCTTTGTATGAGCTTCAGTCTGGGGTTGCAACACCACCGCACACACCAGAAACTCTCTACATAACTGCCTGACTTGGGTATCAGATATCAAACCTAAACGCAACCATATATCCAGTCCTTCCAATAATTGAGGATGGGAAGATGGCAATCTGATTTCAATTTTTAACGGGCGCTCAAGGGGCGATGACATAAGCGGCAGCAATACCAGTATATACTTAAATTATTTGTTTAATTAAAGTATATTTTGGCTCTAACTGTGCAACTTATCAGGCTAATTGATATTAATTTTTAACCGATAAGCGAGATTCAAATGCCAACTATCTGCTTTTAGTTTCCACTTGCAGTCTCCCAGGCGGTAGATGTGCCCGTATTCTTAGTTTAATTAGCTTTTGTTATTTTCCAGAGAAAGTCGTCTACTTGCTGTAACTTTGAGTTATAAACTTTTTCAATTCCAGCTTTTAAGAAATCAGATGGCTCGAACAAGAATAAAAATATGTCACTAAAGCCATTAGTAATCTCTGGTAACTGATTTTTTCCGACAATTTGGAATTGCACTTTTGGATCGATTAAGTTACTAAGTACTTGTAGTGGTGGAATGATGTTATCCTCATCACTAATTAAAAGTGGTTTCTTAGTTTGATTAATAATATGAGCCATTTGAGGATATTTTTGGTATTTATCAGGGAATTGGTTCCACCAAATCTGCGGTTGAGAGTGAACCATACAAGATACAACCTCGCTCATAACTACCATAAATGCTACAAGTGACCAAAACTTTTTTTGCCAAGCTTTAGTAGAAATAGACGTAATCTTAGTGGTAAATAGGTAAGCAACAGCTAACTGTATCCCTAAAACAGAAGGAAGTGTATATCGACTAGTAGCATATCGTTTTAAAAAGACGAAATCTATTATCAGTAAGGGAAGCCCTACTGATGCAATTAAGGTTAAAACAAATAACCAAACTTTTTTAGAGGTTCTTCGACATAAAAAATAGATTGAGTAGCCGATTATAACTAAAAGAATCAATATAAAAGGAATTAATAAAAACTTAAGTTTTCCAGGCTCGTTAGGACTAATACCTAAATCAATAAACGCACGACTAAAGATACCAGCCCACCTTACAGCTGACATAAATACTGTTTGTTTAATATTTGCCCAAGTTACTGCTTCTGGCTGAGGATTGGTAATAATAATCCAAATCCAAGGTACAAAAGTCATAAAACCCGCAAGCGATGATAGCAGGTAAGAAATTAATGTTTTACTCAATCGGAAGCGTTCGATTGTAATTACATAAATTCCTTGTGCAAAAGCAACCAAGGTAAAAAATAGATGAGTATAAAACCCTATTGATAATGCTGCTGCATAAATAAACCAATTAACATTTGTTTTCAGGCGCATAGCTCGCAGCAGTGCTGCACTCGATATTAAGATGGCTACTATTGCTAAACTATACGATCGCGCTTCTTGTGCATACACGATATGAATAGGTGAAACAGCTACCAACCCGATGGCTATCCACCCTACTAGTGAAGACTCAAATAATTCTTGACATAGCCAATAAAGACAAGGAAAGGTAAGCAGACTAATAAATGCCGAAAAACTTCTGATCGCTGCTATCGAATTGCCAAAGTACTCTACCCAAAACCGGGTCATCAAGATGTATAGTGGCAAAATCTGCGAGTCTTCTACAATAACTCCTTTAATTGTATCAATTGCATTTTTTTCAGAATTAGGATATTGGTATTTATGTAAATCTTCTATGCCAATCAAACGACCATTACCTAATTGCTTCTTCATTTCTGACTGCGTATAGCCAGATATGCGTAATGACGATAAAACTTCATCACCCCAATAAATTTTTTTATCAATATTAACGAAGCGAAAAAATACACCTATTACTAATAGAATTATAATTAAAAAACGTAACCAATATTTAGAAATAGTCCATTTATGTGATATCTGCGTTTTCTTTTGTGGTAATTCCTTTTTCATGTAGTTTTCGATCTCCTCAAGGCTTAATCAATCTTGGTAAAAAATAAACTGATAATTGTTTATTAGCCTGTTCTCATGAAAAAAGCAAATTAGAATATCTGAACCAAAGAGTAGACTAACATGAAAATTTATCTAATTTACGAAATAAATAAAAGGTCTGATTTTCTGATTAATCAGTATCAAATTGTCTATAAACATTTTAATTAAAAATTTTTATTCAAAAGAATTATTTCAATAGTGATTTTGCAGCTTTTTACAATATGTAATTATGATAAATATAATTGTTTCTTTGTCATCCTACAGTATAAATTAATCCATAAATAAAATACTTGTGTGAAAAATAAAAAGATTTAATAAACTTTATATGAAATAACTCTAAGTACGTCTTTGAGTAGCGAATAACATAGAGAGACCAAGTAACTCAGCGAGAAAAAATGCAATGTATATGAAGAATTAGGGTGTATTATGCCATAGACTAACGTCCCTGAATTGTTGACGTTCTGTTGTAACGCATCCTACATTGAAATTTCTTAACATAGCTTGAAATATTAACCCCGACTTACTGAGTGTGGAATCGTCGAAAGTTCCAAAAAGCACTTGCAGCAAAAATTTAGTGCTTTCTCTGTACCCATTTAATTACTTAGCTTGCTTGCTTCTCACTGGATCTGAGAAGCTTCTTAATATCTGTATTCCGAATTTTTACTTACCTTTTCCCGGACTAAATCGACTATTGTTACAGCAGTCTAAAATATGGCGAGTAAATACTACGGTAAATCGATCAGTTTATAGTACTATATTTAAACTGCGATCGCTTCCTTTGGTATGTAGCCATTAAGCGCAAGCAACATATCTCAAGTAAACGGACGAGTGCGAACACGCCCGATCGATCAAACTATGGAGAATTGAGATGAGCAACAAACACATTGAAGTCAAACAGGTAGCAGGTTTCATCGGTGCTGAAATCAGCGGCGTAGACTTGTCACGTCCTTTGCACGATGATGCAGTCAAAGAAATTCGTCAAGCACTATTGAAGTGGAAAGTCGTGTTCTTTCGCGGTCAAAACATCGATCATGCAGCACAGATTGCATTCACGGCTCGTTTTGGCGAAGTGACTTACGCACATCCCCACGAAGACGAGCCGATTGAAGGCTTCTCAGAAATCTTGCCCATTGACCGCAGCCGTTACGAGCGGCGTAATGGTCTGCGTCGTTCCAGCTACGAGAGCCGTTGGCACACCGATGTTACAGCAGTTGTCAACCCACCTGCGGCATCAATTTTGCGTGCGGTTAATGTCCCTAGCTTCGGTGGTGACACTCAATGGACAAATCTAGTTGCAGCCTATGAGGGTCTGTCAGCACCCCTACGGGCGTTGGCAGACACATTAAAAGCCGAACATCGCTTCAATGCGCGTTTGAATTTGCCCAGCAACAGCAAGATTGCCCAGCGCATCGCAGCCAATCCCCTGGTTTCAATCCATCCAGTAGTAAGGGTTCATCCTGAGACTGGTGAACGCGCGTTGTATGTCAACCCTGGCTTCACCTCGCACATTCTTAACGTATCACGACAAGAGAGCGATCTGCTGCTTGAGTTGTTCTTCAACCAGATTACCAAGCCCGCCTACACCACCCGCTTCCGCTGGAATAACGGTGACATTGCATTCTGGGACAACCGCGCCACCTCTCATTTAGCCCCTCAAGACTTGGATCATCTGGAAGTCGAGCGCGTCCTCTATCGCACCACGATCACGGGCGATGTTCCAGTTGGGCCCGATGGTTTCCGATCGCAAGTGGTTGAAGGTGAAGCGTTTAACAGCGAACTACCAACCGTATTGAAGAACAAAGCTGAGAAGCTAGAAGCAGTATCAGCACTTTCATAAGCTACAGAGCGGTAAACAAGGGCTACGCTGTTCGTAGCCCATACCTACTAAAGTTTTTCGAGCCAGAATTTTACCGATATAGTTGGTTATATATTGGTATCTTTGGTACTATTTTACCTAACGTTAATTTTATGGAAGAAACCCTTCAAACGCCTTTTCTATGAAAAGAAGACAAATTTTTGGCTTTTTGGGTATAGCGATCGCTGGCTTGCTGCTAGCAATTGGTTTACCGTTGTTTAATCCTTCTCCTGTAATAGCACAGTCGAACACAAACATACTTGTGTCCGCAGCTGCCAGCTTAAAAGATGCACTGGAAGAAATTAAGCCTTTATACCAACAAAATAAATCAAATATCAATATTAATTATAACTTTGGGGCTTCTGGTGCGTTGCAGCAACAGATTGAGCAAGGTGCGCCAGCGGATATCTTTATTTCTGCTGGCAAAAAGCAAGTGGATGCTTTGGAACAAAAAGGACTGTTACTACCAGGTAGCCGTACTAACCTAGCAAATAACCGTCTAGTCTTGATTGTGGCTCAGGATGTTGTTGGCATCAATAGCTTCTACAATTTAACAGATAGTAAGATTAAAAAAATTGCGATCGGTGAACCCAGAAGCGTACCCGCCGGTCAATATGGCGAGCAAGTCTTGAAGAAATTGAAACTTTACGATCGCCTCAAGTCGAAGTTTGTCTTTGCTAACAATGTGCGTCAAGTTTTAGCAGCAGTAGAAAGTGGTAACGCCGAAGCGGGTTTAGTTTATGCCACTGATGCCAAAATTTCCAACAAGGTAAAAGTCGTAGTTACTGCTGATGATAAATTTCATTCCCCAATTGTCTATCCGGTAGCAATAATTAAAAGCAGTAAAAATCCTTCTGCTGCCAAAGAATTTGTTCAGTTTTTATCTGGCAGTGAAGCCAAAACTGTACTCAGAAAATATGGGTTTATTGTGAGTTAAAATAAGGGGCTTAAGCCCCTTGTCTTGTTAATTGAAGTTTAAGAAGCTGTGGACTGTAATTGTTCTAGTCGTGCCAGCACTTCTGAACTGTGAATAGTTGGGTTGACTTTGACAAAAGTCTCGCGCAAGACGCCTTGAGGATCGATTATGAAACTGTGGCGCATAGATAAAAAGCCGAGCCACGAACCGTAAGCTTTGCTCACTGAACCATCAGTGTCAGCCAACAAGGGGAATTTGAGTCCTTCTGAATCACAAAATTTGGCGTGGGAATCAATGTCATCAGCACTAACGCCAATTATCTGAGCATTTTTTTCGAGGTATTGGGGTAAGTCTTGCTGAAAACGACGAGCCTCTATAGTACAACCAGAGGTGAAGTCTTTAGGATAGAAGTACAGAACTAGCCATTTACCGCGCAAGTCAGAGAGGGAAATTTTGCCATCACCTGTGTTGGTTGGCAAAGTAAACTCAGGTGCGGGTTGATTAATTGCCGGAAGTTTACCACCCATAGCATCAGCAGCAGGGGTAAAATTCAGCCAGCTGATGATAGAAATACAGCTGGCAAATAATATGCTTAAAAAAGTACGGCGGGAAATCATGGTGTAAACCAGAATTACAACTTTACACAAGTTTACAATTCTTGGTTGCGAGAAATCTTATTCTAAGTGAGATTCGGCAGGGGTATCTGTGCTTTCGATATATTGACTATCTAGGAGAAAGACACCCCTAGCAAAGCGAATCCCCCAATATCCACCGGGTCTGCGGTCGATGACTATACCTTCTTCGCCTATGTGAATTACATTAGGGGGGCGTAGCATGGGCATAGGTTCAGCAGTTTTGACATAAGCTGGTAGCGCCACAACACGGACTTTACTACCAATTGCGAATTCTTTGGACATTTTAATCAAGCGGAGTTTTGATTAACTCATAACTCAAAACTAGCTTGAAAGTCTACTAAATTGAGCAGGGGAATAAATAGGGAAAGGGAAAGGGGATGAAGTTTTTCCCCTTTCCGCATCTTCTGCAAGAAGTCTATATAATCTATTTTGGGATTGAGATGGGCGGCACTGCCCACCCCAGAATTATTATTTTTTGAAAGATGATTATTGAGGATTGCCTTGTTGACGGCGTGAAGGAGCATTTTGACGGAATTGCTCTAATTTTTGACGCTGTTCTGCGGTTAAGACTGCTTGAATCTGTTGTTTTTCAGACTCGCGGATTTGTCGCATTTGGGTTTTTTGGGCTTCAGTTAGATTTAAGTCAGCAAAACCACCCTTTCCTCGACGTTGACCGGGTTGCCGTTGACCTGTTTGCCCTTGAGCTTTACGCGCTTGCCATTCAGCCCGCCGTGCTTGTTTCGCTGCCTCTAATTTTGCTTTTTGTTCTGGGGTCAAAACTGCTTCAAATTTGGCGCGACTATCGCGGCGAATCGTTTGAATTTGGGCTTTTTGGGCATCTGTTAGACCCAACTCTTTCCAAGGGCCTCTTTCTTTTTGTGGAGTTTGTGCAAGTAACAGGGGTGAAGGAGAGGCTGTTTGAGCGTGAACAGCAAAGGAGGTTGCAGTTAAAGTGAGAGCGATCGCGGAAGCAACTAGCGATAATGCTTTGAGTTTCATTACTTATCTGGTGGGTTTTTCCTGGTTGGATGCCACCATCATAAGAACTTATCTTCAGCAGTTACATGAGGAGAAAGTCATGGTTATATCCATGACTTTAGTCATGATTGACAATAGATAGTTAAGAGTTAGAAGTTAGGAGTTAGGAGTTAGAAATTATGAAAATTTTGATTATGATGATTTCATAAGGCATTATTTAGCTGATTAACTAACTGTTTTGTTCTTTTAATTCAGTTTTGATTTCTCACTCAGCGAAAAAATTAAGTGATGAAAGCATCTGCTCAAATTATCGGAACTATTAACTTTTAATTCCTAACTTATAACTCATAACTCATCACTTTTAACTGGAGCAACGCGATTAATGAGTCGTCCAATTGAAATTAATAAACATCCTTTTCCGTCTCTGCTTTATTTGGAGTGGACATTACTGGCAATCACCGCATTGACAGCTGTGATACCACCTCCGTTACGGCGATTTCGTCCCAAGCCTCTAGAGCTATCAATTTGTGGTGCATTTCCAGACTTGTCAGTTTGTAGCATATTGCCAGAATTATCAATTTATAGTTTGATTATTTTTGCAGGAATGGGCTTAACATTACCCAGAAAGAACCAAACAACTAAGGTAATATATACAGCCATTGAAATTTTATTAATTTTAATAATTGGACTTTTTGGAGAAAGGTTTGCTCGGCTTTTTCCTTTTTTATATATAATTTTAGTGACTCGTAGTTGTCTGATTTTTCAGTTAAATGGACGCTTATTCGTTACAGCTTTGTCATTTGCCTTATTTTTAGTTACTACACAACTAAAATATCAGTTATTCAATTTTCAAGCATCGCCGCAGGCACAAGAGCGATATCGATTTTTGATTTTGAATTCGTCGCTAGTATTTGGCTTAAGTTTGGTTTTTGTATTGTTGATGATGAATGCAGTTTTGTCTGAACGGCAAAGTCGAGAAAAGCTAGCTCTTGCTAACGACAAACTCCGTCAATATGCCATGCAAATTGAAAATCAAGCTACTTTAGAAGAACGTAACCGCATTGCTCGTGAAATTCATGATTCATTAGGACACTCTCTGACTGCTTTAAATCTGCAATTAGAAACTGCTTTAAAACTATGGCAATCTAATCCAGCTAAGGCTGAAACATTTCTCGCAACTGCAAAGGAATTGGGTTCAAAGGCGCTAAAAGATGTTCGTCAATCTGTTTCTACTATGCGTTCTAATCCCTTACAAGAACAATCTTTAGAAGATGCGATCGCTAGTCTTTCAGAAAATTTTTATCGCTTTAATGGAATATTACCAATTTATCAAATTAACCTGGAATATTCTCTACCACCTGAAATCAATACTGCTATTTATCGAATTACTCAAGAATCTTTAACTAATATATCTAAATATGCGTATGCCACAGAGGTAAAATTGGAACTCACTACGACTAAAGGCAATTTACAATTGATAATTCAGGATAATGGTAAAGGTTTTGATGTCGGGCAAAATACTACTGGTTTTGGACTTCATAGTATGCACGATCGCACTTTAGCACTTGGGGGTCAGTTTAATATTAATAGCGCTCTTGGCTCTGGCTGCAAAATTACAGTTAATATTCCATTAACAAGGTTAACATAATGATTAAAGTCTTGCTGGTAGATGACCAAAGTTTAATTCGCCAAGGATTAAGAGCGTTATTGGAACTAGAACCAGATTTAGAAATAGTTGGAGAAGCAGAAAACGGGGAACAAGCGATTAATTTGGTTGCAGAATTTCAGCCAGATGTAATATTGCTAGATATCAGAATGCCGATTATGGATGGAGTTGCAGCCACAAAGGAAATTCAAAAACGTTTTACCAAAACTAAGATTTTAGTACTAACGACTTTTGATGACGATGAATATGTGTCAGCAGCTTTAAAAAATGGGGCTATGGGTTATTTATTGAAAGATACACCATCAGAAGAATTAGCTGTTGCTATTCGTGCCGTTCATAAAGGATATACTCACTTAGGCCCAGGTATAGTTAAAAAGCTGTTGACTCAATTTTCTCCTGTTGCACCAACTCATTCGCCGCCTGTACCATCTAGTTTAACTGAACTTACTCCTAGAGAAAAAGAGGTTTTGCGGTTAATTGCTACAGGCGCTAGTAACCGAGAAATTGCTCAGGGACTCTACATTTCTGAGGGAACGGTAAAAAACCATGTTACAAATATTTTAAACAGATTAAATTTGCGCGATCGCACTCAAGCGGCGATTTGGGCAAATACATATTTATCGTATTTGAATGAGCCAAGTTAAATAATTCGTAATGACGCTCCTACGTTGCCAACATGATTATTCACTGAGGTACTTATATTAATGAATCAATCATAAACCATGATTTAATAAATTAGGAAAAAGCAAGCACTCGCTCATTATATTATGCAGAGCAATTGTTAAGCTTGAAGCTCAAAATATTGTATTATTTAAATTAGTTTTGATTAAGCTTAATTGTTTTATGGAAGTCATTTTGGGTGATATCACAAAGTTAGAAGTTGATGCCATCGTCAATGCTGCAAATACTAGTTTGCTTGGGGGTAGCGGCGTAGATGGAGCGATACACAAGGCATCTGGATCAGACCTAGTTGATGAATGTAGGTCACTTGGAGGATGTCAGATTGGCGATGCTAAACTAACTAAAGGATATCGCTTACCTGCAAACTTCATCATTCATACCGTAGGCCCAGTATGGCGAGGAGGTAATCACGGAGAACCCGAACTTCTGGCTCAGTGTTATTATAAATGTATGCAAATTGCTGCAGAGAAAAAGTTTAATAGTTTGGCATTTCCTTGTATTAGTACTGGCATTTATAAATATCCTAAAGCTTTAGCGGCTGAGGTGGCAGTGAAAATATGCGATGAACAGCTACAAAAGAATGGTCATCCACAAAGAATAATTTTTTGCTGCTATGACCCAGAAAATTATGGAATATATACAAATATTTTAGGACTTACGCATTAGACCAAAGATAGACCAAAGATAAAGAACAAGATTTTTCGAGTGTGTTTAGAATAACTACTCATAAAAAGAATTTTTTGAGTAGCTTATTTAAATAATTCCAAACATTCATTTTTTAAAATATCTTTTGTAACTTTGATTTTCTTAGATGACTTATCGATTACCTCTTCGCAAGATATACTAATTTGTGATTGATTTACAGTAATTAAATCTTGAATTGAAGCACCATATACAATCTCTGATAAACCACTCCAAACACAAGCAGTTGCACACATCGGACAAGGTTCGCCAGTTGTATATATGCTATAACCTTCTAAAGAGGGGTTTTTCAGTTTAGCTGTTAAACTACGAATAGCATTGATTTCTGCATGGGCTGATGGATCGTTGTCTCTCTTTACAGTATTATGAGCTACGGCAACGACTTCGTTATCTTTAACAATCACTGCACCGTAGGGTGCATCGCCTTTTTTTGCTTCTGCCAATGCTAAACGCATAAAAAATTCTGGGTTCATATAAGCTGAGGTTAACATAAGGATAATGGTTAATCATATCGTATTTCTAATGTTATAACTGGAAATTAAGATGTTTTAATGGTCGAATATGTTACTGAGCAGACAAGAAACAGAGTTTTACTTAGAAGACCTAGAAACACCAATAGGTAAAGCAATTAATTTAACCCTTGCCTCTTTGGTGCTAATATCATCAGGAATTTTTGTGGCAGAAACATATAATATTCCTGATGATATGCGGTTTCAGTTAAATGTAGCTGATACTGCGATCGTCATCATCTTCGCTGTGGAATATTTGCTTCGCCTGTGGAGTGCGGAAAACAAAATTAAGTATATTTTTAGCTTTTATTCGATTATTGACTTAATGGCGATTCTACCATTTTTTCTCGGTATGGTAGATATTAGCTTTATCCGCCTATTACGATGGTTTCGGATTTTAAGATTAATTAGATTTATAGATAGAAAGTTTTTATTCGCTAGTATCAGCAGTGAAGATGGGATGATTTTTGCGCGAATATTATTTACGTTATTTGCAATTGTTTTTATTTACTCTGGCTTAATTTATCAAGTCGAGCATCCGGTTAATCCTGAAAATTACGGTACATTTTTGGATGCATTCTACTTCTCTGTTGTCACAATGACAACTGTAGGATTTGGCGATGTTATTCCAATTTCAGAATCAGGACGCTTGCTAACAGTATTGATGATTTTTACCGGAATTGCATTGATTCCTTGGCAAGTGGGGGATTTAATTAAGCAAGTGGTGAAAACTGCTAATCAGGTAGAAATAGTTTGTTCGGGTTGTGGTTTAGCTTTCCATGATGTAAATGCTGGGTTTTGTCAGAGGTGCGGGACTAAGTTACCTAGTCGCAGGATTGATTAAACATCTGGTGAAATTAAATATCCATTATCCACGATCCTTGGAGAGATGTAGCACTGCTACGTCTCTCCATTCTTTTTAACTCCTATAGGATATCTCCCTTGATGAAAACCCAGGTTCAGTTTAAGGTGTCGTCTGCGGTGGATTGGGGGAATTAGGAAATGGAAGAGTTGGTACAGTTACAGGTACAGGCTTTGCTTTTTCGCCTTGCAGTTGAATTTGGGCTTGATTGCGGCCCTCTATTGCTTGTTGGTAGTTAGGCTTGTATTTTATTGCTCGATCGTAAGAAGCGATCGCATCTTGAAACCGTTTCAAATTTAATAGAGCATTACCTCTACTATACCAGCTTTCGGAATGGTCTGGTTTATAACGAACTGCCTTATTATAAGACGCGATCGCATCTTCGTATTTCTGCAATATGTATTGTGAATTTCCCAAATTATACCAGAGTTGATAGTCATTTTGCTTAATTGTCGCCGCTTTATTATAAGCTTTTATTGCTTCTTCATAGCGTTGGTTTTGATGCAGCGACCATCCCAAATTATACCAGGCTTGATAGTTTCTGGGACTGTATTTAATTACTTGATTAAAAGATTCAATCGCGTCTGGATAACGTCGTAAATTCAGCAGTATATTACCTCTAGATAACCAAGCTTGGTAATAATCTGGCTGATATTGCACCGATTTATCATAAGCTGTAAATGCATCTTGATAGCGTTTTAAATTGACTAGCGCATTCCCCAAATTATACCAGGCTTGCTCGTAGTCTGGTTTTAAATCTACGACTTTTTGATAGGCGGCGATCGCTTCTTCATATTGCCTAGAATTCTGCAAAGCTAATCCTTTTTTATACCAAGCTTCGTAATTATCTGGTTTGAGTTCAATTGCTTTTTCATAAGACTTAATTGCCTGGTCATATTGGTTTAAATTGCTGAAAGCTTCACCCCTAGCATTCCAGACTTCTGAGTTGTCATTCTTTAATTCTAAGGCTTTATCAAAAGAGGCGATCGCTTCTTGATATCGCTGTAAATTTCCCAATACAGTACCACGTCCAATCCAAGCATCTAAATAATCTGGCTGAATTTGAATTGCTTTATCATAGGCCACTAATGCGTCTTTGTATTTTCTTAATTTATTTAGTGTTTTGCCTTGACCATTCCAAGCTTGAGCATAATCTGGTCTAAGATTAACGGCTTTTTCATATACTTCTAGCGCGTCTTGATAGCGTTGTAAATCAAAAAATGTATTTCCTTGTTTAGATAATTCTATAGCATTATTTGAATTAATGTAATGCCAAATAAATATTGATGCTACTGTGCCAACAGTAAAGAAAAATATTGTTAGTAAAATTTTACCTAAAATACCTTTTTTTGGTTCAGGTTTGTTGATATTTTTTGGTGGAGGAGGAGGAGTTAAGGCTATTGTCTGAACAGGTGGTCGTGTTACCTCCTTCAGCGCTTGTAATGCCACTGTTGCCGAAGGATAGCGTTGCCGAAAGTCGTAGCACACCATTTTATCTAAGAATTGAGCAAATTCTGGTGTTACCGTGGCTTTATCGTGCCAGATAATTTCATTAGTATCAGCATCTTTTACTATTTCTTCTGGTGATAATCCAGTGAGAGCTTGAATAGCAATTATTCCCGCAGCATAGATATCACTGCTTAATTTTGGCGTACCATGAGCTTGTTCGCTAGGAATATATCCAGGCGTACCGATAGCTACTGTTGCAAGAGTTTGACCTTGGGGAGTAATAACTTGAGTTGCAATTTGTTTAACTGCACCAAAATCAATTAAAATTAGTTTGCCATCTGGTTGGCGTCTAAGAATATTGTGAGGATTGACATCACGATGAATTACATTCTGTTGATGGACAAATTCTAAGATTGTCAAAAGTTCTTGTAAAAGTGAAATGACTTCTTCTTGACTGAGGATTTTATCTGATGTTAATTCTTTACTCAGGTCATGACCTTCGATCAATTCCTGTACAAGATAGAATTCGGCATTTTCCTCAAAGTAAGCTAAAAGTTGGGGAATGCGATCGTGAGTTCCTAATTTATACAGAACTTGTGCTTCCGTATCAAATAAACGCCTAGCTGTTTCCAAAGTTACCGGATCGCTTGCCTGGGGTTTGAGTTTCTTCACAACACATAGAGGTGAACCAGGTAATTGGGTATCACAAGCCACAAAAGTTTCACCAAAACCCCCACCTCCCAAGTTACTAATAATTTGGTATCTTCCTACAAGTGTGTTTCCTAGCATCTTGTTTGCCTAGTTAAGTGCGATGCGATCTGATTTCAATCTTGCCACACGTTAAGGGGAAGTGAGGCAGGGGAGCAGGGGAGGCAGGGGAGAAATCAATTCAAAATTCAAAATTCAAAATTCAAAATTGAAGATTCAATGCCCAATGCCCAATGACCAATGACCAATGACAAATGACAAATCTATATGATTCCTATTAGTGATAACATTCGTTGTCGAAATAAACCAATTATTAATTACTGGTTGATTGCCATTAACCTGGCTGTATTTTTATGGGAACTTCAACTAGAGTTTAGCGGTCAATTAGGCTATTTTGTGAATACTTGGGGTATGATTCCAGCACAGATTAGTGGAGCAGTTACCAATGCTCTTTTTCTCAACTCTGCTGCTTGGATAGTTGTGATTTGGCGGGTATTTACCCTATTGTTTGGGATATTTCTGCACGGCAGTTTTAGTCAAATATTAGGAAATTTACTATTTTTGTGGGTTTTTGGAAAAACTGTAGAAAATCTTCTAGGACACAGACGCTATCTAGGATTTTATCTGGCTGCTGGGATAGCGACAGGTGTAATACAAATTTTGCTTGAACCGAGTTTGACAGTTCCATTGATTGGGGCAAATGGTGCGATCGCAGCTATTTTAGGAGTATACGTTATGAAGTTTCCTAAAGCTACAATTGACACTGTTTTGCCGCTAATAATCTTGTATATCCCTATCCAACTACCAACCCTTTTCTATATATTTTGGTGGTTTGTACAACAATTATTTTATGGTATCGGTAGTTTAAATATTCCTCCTGTTGGCGTAAATCAATCGGGTGTTGTCGTCTTAGGGCAGGTTGTGGCATTATTAATTGGTGCAGCTTTCATCCGATTAAAGAAATAAATTTGAATTTAGCTATGTAGCGATTATTTCTAGGGTGGGCACTATTAACTGACTGACTGATGTCACAAAGCTCAATTTTGATATTTTTGGCAGTGCTTACCCTACAGTTATTGAAACTCATATATACCTTTGGGCTGAAATATATAAATTGTCTTTGCTTAATAAAGCATAATTAATCAAACGCTGAGGCTGTATTAAATTTTAATTTTTAATTTTAAATTCCGCCTTGCGGTACTAGGGAATACCTACTCTTCAAGTCGATATTGTTAAATATTAGCGGTGTACAATATGCAAAATGTTGAGAAAATTAACTTTCAACTTACTGATGAATTAGCAGTGTTGCGGCAGCGAGTAGCTGAGTTAGAGCAATCAGAAATATTTTATCAACAAAGGCAAGCAGCACTTGAAGAACAATTAACAGAACTAAAAATAAAGCTGGCAGTAGAAGCAGAAAAGCCTGATATTAAAGTTAAAGAAACATCTGTGCATCTCATGCCAACAGAGATAGCAGTAATTTTAGAGCAACTCCAACAAGAAAGTGCGGCGCGACAGCAGCTAGAAGTACTTCTCAGGGAGAGTGAAGAACGGCTGAGGCTGACTCTAGAGGTATCGCAGATGGGCTTGTGGGATTGGAATATTGTTACCAATCAAGTCATTTGGTCGGAAAATTATGAATTGCTTTTTGGTCTACATCCAAGTAGTTTTGACAGCCCTTATGAGACGTTTCAAAAGTGCGTTCATCCTGAAGATAGCCAATCTGTAATGCAAGCGATCGCCCATGCTTTCACACAAAAGACTGATTACAATGATGAATTTCGTATAGTTCGCTCAGACCAAAGTACACATTGGATTTCTGCCAAAGGAAAATTTATCTATAACGCTCAAGGAAAAGCGGTGCGAATGCTCGGCGTTTGTATGGAAACTACTGTGTGTATGCAGGCAAAAGAAAGTACTCGCGAACTGACATCACAAGTCCAAGAACAAGCAAATATTTTAAATGCCATCCTCACCGCCTCAGTCGATCATATTTACATCTTTAATCGCCAAGGTTGTTATCAGTATATTAGTCATGATGCAGCGACTATACTAGGTTTAAATCCCCAAGATATTATCGGCAAAAGTTTGCCAGAAATGGATTTCCCCACCGACCTAATAACCCAGGTAGAGAATCAACGACTTGCTGTGATGAAAACTGGGCAACCGATTAAAGATGAGTGTAAATATGTTAGCGCCGATGGGTTGCATTATTATGAATATATCCTTACACCATTACGGAATTTAAACCAAACTATTGAAGGCGTAATCACTGTTGCTCGTGATATTACCGAACACAAACGGGCAGAAAAAATTTTACGTGAAAGCGAAGCGCGATTTCGGCGTTTGTTTGAATCTAACTTGATTGGGGTCGCTTTTTGGAATGTGCATGGCTTTGTAATTGATGCCAATGATGCCTTTCTGCAACTAGCTGGTTACACTCGTGATGAGTTTGCTACTCTAGACAGAATTAATTGGAAAGAACTTACTCCTGTTGAGTATCAGGATTTAGACGATCGCGCCTTTTTAGAGGTGCAAACCACTGGAGTTTCCAAAATTTATGAAAAAGAATATATCCACCGCAACGGTAAGCGAGTACCGATTGTTTTAGGAATAGCTTTGCTGAATGATTCCCAAGAACATGGTGTTGCTTTTGTACTGGACATCACCGAGCGCAAATTGGCTGAACAAGAATGCGATCGCCTACTTGAGCGCGAAAAGACAGCACGACAACAAGCAGAAATCGCCAACAAAATTAAAGATGAATTTCTGGCGGTTCTCTCCCATGAACTGCGAACCCCACTCAACTCTATTCTGGGATGGTCGAAAATGCTGCGGACTCGGAAGTTTGATGAAAAAACTACTCACCACGCCTTAGAAACCATTGAACGCAACGCCAAGTTACAAACTCAGCTAATTGAAGATTTGTTGGATGTATCGCGCATCCTCCAAGGAAAATTAAATTTGAATATCTGTCCTGTTAGCTTGGTAATGGTAGTTGAAGCAGCGCTAGAAACGGTAAAACTAGCAGCACAAGCCAAGTCAATTCAAATTCAGACCTTATTTGATAACGATTTGGGACAAGTGATGGGCGACCCCAATCGGCTGCAACAAGTTGTGTGGAACTTGCTTTCTAATGCGGTAAAATTTACACCAACAGGAGGACGAGTAGAAATTCGACTCATGGAAGCTGGTAATCAGACTCAAATTCAGGTTAGCGATACAGGTAAGGGAATTAGCCTAGACTTTTTGCCTTATGTATTCGATTACTTTCGTCAAGCTGATGGCACAACTACACGCACATTTGGTGGACTAGGTTTAGGACTAGCGATCGTGCGTAAGGTTGTAGAAATGCATGGGGGAAATGTTCAAGCCGAAAGTCTGGGAGAAGGATTGGGTGCAAGCTTCACTGTCGAGTTACCGCTTTTGGTGAGAAGCGAACAATTTCGGGGTGAAGAGAATCAGTTTTCATATTCAGAGCCGGAATCATCGCTGCTTGCAGACACTCAAGTTTTGGTAGTGGACGATGAACCAGATATCCGCGATTTAGTTACCTTTATTTTGCAAGACTACGGCGTGCAAGTAACCGCCGTATCATCAGCACAGGAAGCACTACAAGCGCTATCTGACTCGATACCAGATGTTTTAATTAGCGATATTGGAATGCCAAAAACAGACGGTTATATGCTGATGCGGGAAGTGCGATCGCGATCCCCTGAACAAGGAGGAAACGTACCCGCGATCGCTCTGACAGCCTATGCAGGGGAAATGAATCAGCAGCAAGCATTAGCAGCTGGATTTCAAATGCATATTTCCAAACCAGTAGATCCAGATATATTAGTGAAAGCGATCGCTGATTTAATTGAACCAAGTTGATACTAGATTGGCGTCCGTCGGCTGTCTATCACTTTAGTGTTGTACGATGTCTACTGCTTTCCTGCTAGACTCTGAATAGCACTTATGCTTTTAGAAATTATGGCATCTGTTGAACAGATTATGAAAGAAGCCTTAACTTTGCCCAGTGCAGCGAGAGCATTGTTGGCAGAAAAGCTGGTTGAAAGTCTTGAATTTGATGTAGACGAAACACTTCAAACACTGTGGACAGATGAAGCCAAGAAGCGTAGAGATGAAGTTCGTAGCGGTGCAGTTTCACCTATTCCTGGAGAGGAAGGGACTTTGAAATTCGCTCCCCTTCTCCCAATATTGGGAGAAGGGGTTGGGGGATGAGGGCAAATTTTGCGACAATACAGTTCAGAATGAGCAACAAAACCCAGATTGTAGAGACGCGATTCATCGCGTCTTGAAAGGTCAATCGCATTGTTAGCCGATGCAATCGCATTGTTAGTCAATGCAATCGCATTGTTAGCCAAAACAATCGCATTGTTAGCCAAAACAATCGCATTGTTAGTCAATGCAATCGCATTGTTAGTCAATGCAATCGCATTGTTAGTCAATGCGATCGCTCATACTCAGGAACACTACTAAAGGTACTAGTTATCGCTTTAAGAATCGCTATAAGATGACAAAAAGGGTCTTCTATGTTTGGATGAAAATGACTGAGCAACGTGATGCTGATTTACCATCAACTGATTCTCAGCAATTGAGCGAACCGACCGACAAAACGATTACCAAGTCGGCCGATAATTCCTGGACAAATCAGATTGCTGGCGTATGGAACAAAGCAACAACACGTCTAACACAACACCTACCCGTAGAACAACTGGCACAGACAGTTGTCGAATGGTTTAGTGTGAGTGATACTCAGGTTGCAGAGATTTTAGAGAAAATCCAAGCCGAACTGCCAACCACAGAAGCCCTCTTAATTGGTAAACCTCAAGCCGGGAAAAGTTCTATTGTGCGGGGATTGACGGGAGTTTCTGCTGAAATTATCGGTCAAGGATTTCGCCCACACACGCAACACACCCAGCGCTATGCCTATCCTTCCAATGACCTGCCGCTACTAATTTTTACTGATACAGTGGGGCTGGGTGATGTCAAACAAGATACTCAAAAAATTATTCAGGAGTTAGTTGGCGATTTACAACAGGAAACTCGTTCCGCCAGAATCCTACTTTTGACGGTTAAAATCAATGACTTTGCAACTGATACCCTACGACAAATTGCTCAACAACTGCGCCAGAAGTATCCAGACATTCCCTGTCTGCTGGTAGTGACTTGCTTGCACGAAGTTTATCCTGGCGATACCGTCGATCATCCCGCCTATCCACCAGATTATCAAGAAGTTAACCGCGCATTTGCCGCAATCCAACAAGCCTTTGCAGGAATAACAGATCGCTCTGTACTGATTGACTTTACCTTAGAAGAAGATGGCTACACTCAAGTATTTTATGGCTTAGAAGCACTGCGAGATTCCTTAGCAGAACTACTTCCACAAGCAGAAGCCCAAGCGATTTATCAGCTATTAGATCGAGAAGAAGTTGGCAAGCAAATTGGCAACCTTTACCGAGATACTGCACGCCGTTATATTTTGCCATTTGCGATCATGTCTGCAACTCTGGCTGCCGTACCTCTACCATTTGCCACAATGCCCGTACTGACTGCCTTGCAAGTATCAATGGTGGGACTGTTGGGTAAATTATATGGGCAGACAGTTACTCCATCTCAGGCGGGAGGCGTTGTGAGTGCGATCGCAGGTGGTTTTTTAGCACAAGCAATTGCACGAGAGTTAATTAAATTTATACCAGGTTTTGGGAGTGCGATCGCCGCTTCTTGGGCAGCCGCCTATACTTGGGCACTAGGCGAAGCTGCCTGTGTTTACTTTGGCGATCTCATGGGAGGCAAGAAACCCGATCCCCAAAAAATTCAGTTAGTGATGCAAGAAGCATTTAAAGCCGCGCAAGAACGGTTTAAGGGGATTAAACTTTAGGAGTAGGTACAATCCAGTTCAGGTGATTTGATTTTGAATTTTTTTGAATTCTTTCTTCAAACAAAGTAAAGCTTTCTGAAATCCATTTCTAGACAGAACTATAAAGAAAAAAGCCCTAGTCGAAATACTTATTTAAAAGTATTTTTTATATCTGACTAGAGGCTGATGAAGATAAAGCATTTGATTAGTTTCCTAGATAAGGAGAGGCTACACAAAATCGGATAAAAGTTTGGCAACTGTTTGATTTTGTGTAAGCAGCCTTTGCAATTAACAGAGGAATTCAAATGTTTTATCACAATAAGAAACTCCAGTATTTTAAGCCGCCAGAAAAACCAGATGCGGTTTATGCAATGAAAATTCAAGAACTCATCGGCGGTACTTTTGGTGAAATGACCGTGATGATGCAGTATCTGTTTCAGGGTTGGAACTGTCGAGGCCCTGCCAAGTACCGGGATATGCTGCTTGATGTTGGGACTGAGGAAATCGGTCACATTGAGATGCTGGCAACGATGATTGCCCATCTTCTAGATAAAGCGCCGCTCAAAATGCAAGAAGAAAGTGTCAAAGATGCGGTTGTGGGTGCTGTCATGGGCGGTAGTAACCCACGGGATGTAATTATGGCGGCGGCGATGAACCCTCAACACGCCATTGTCTCTGGTTTGGGTGCAACACCATCTGATAGCGTCGGCTATCCTTGGAATGGTCGTTTTATTGTCTCCAGTGGCAACCTGTTGGCAGATTTCCGTTCTAATCTCCACGCTGAAAGTCAGGGACGTTTGCAGGCAGTGCGACTGTATGAAATGACGGACGATCCAGGAGTGAAAGATACCTTGAGCTTTATGATCGCTCGTGATACGATGCACCAAAACTTGTGGCTAGCAACCATTGAAGATTTAGAAAGTTCTGGATTAGAAACCACTCCGGTTCCCAGTTCCTTCCCATTGGAATTGGAGAAACGCGAGTTTTCTTATCAGTTCTGGAATCACTCAGAAGGAACCGAAAGCGCCGAAGGTCGTTGGGCAAAAGGCCCCTCAATGGATGGCAAAGGCGAATTCGAGTATGTGGAAAATCCCCAACCACTAGGCCCAGAACCGCAACCTCCTGTGCCCGACCCACGACTGCATGGTACCTCGAAAATGCCATTGGCACAAGGCGACGTTTCAAGCGCACCCTCTTTGATTGACCGGATAACAAATACCGATGGCTAATCATATTTCCAGCACTTATACCATTCCACGAAACATCTGATACAGATACATAGCTTTGGTAGCACAGCTGCTGTGTTACCTGCATCCAAAGGAGAGCGCTATATTGCAATATGATTCAGTTAAGGATAATTCTTTCAAGACGCGATAAATCGCGTCTCTACATCATCAGGGTTTTGGGTTTATCTGAACTGTATTGCGCTATATCGTCTCTCCTACACTTTCTCCTTGGCTGCTGGCACAATCCCAAACTTATTTAAACCTGCATCAATTTCCCTAAGTGTTTTAAAATCCTCTTCTGGTAAAGGATAGCTGCTACTGCCGATGAAACCTCCACTGAAAGCAGGCTGCTTTTCTAAAAAAGAGAAAGCTTGGCGAAACTGATGCGGTTTAGCTTTAATTGGTGAATCAAAGTGGCAGGGAATTATCCACTCGAAGTCCCAACTTGCAACTTTATCAGCCCAGTCAATGGTTTCTTGTGGTGCGCGATTGAGAATCAGCGTTTGTAAAATTGGTGCGACAAATAAACGCCCATTACCTCGCAGGGCATCAAACGATCGCTGCCAATCTGACTGCCATTTAAAGGGATACAATCCAAAATAAGCTTTCCTTGAGCGTTCTGGGGCTTTCAAGGCATTTTGCAATACCTGACTCCATTGGCGTATATCTAATGTGCTTGGTTGAAAGTACAAAGCAAACAGACAGATGCGCTGCCAACCCTTACGGCGATTTACCTGACTATCTGCAACAATCTCAGAAGCATAATCCTTGGCATGAAATAATAAAGGATATGAATCTAAGAGAATGATCGCAGGTGGATCTTCTGGGATCGAAAGCACAGAATCTGTGACTAAAAGAGTATGCGATCGCTTGTGGAAAAAAGCAACTTCCGCAAACCTACCAGGCCCAAGACCAATAGGGCCCAGCATTGCATAATCAAACTCGTCAGCAAAGGGAGTTTTGCTACTATCTTCTGGAAGTACTTGAGTTCGTTTTGGGGGTAAGCCAAGCCAGCTAAGGGGCAGATTTAGCGGGAAACTCCACTGATGGGGAGCTACAAATACCTGTGCAGTCGGAAAGTATCTGGCGAAGGGGCCAACGAAGACCTTGTGTTCTATACCAGAGATAGTTGGCAGAATGATGTACTTAATTTCGCCATATTTCGCCACCAACTCATTCACAAGTCTGATGCACTCTAGCGTTGGTGCAACAGGCGCGTAGACAAGAAGACCCCCGGTTTCAAACTTCACAACAGTCATCCGAATCGGCACAACAACGTAGAAAATGCCTTGAATCTGGTCAAAATTCCAGATTGTGTCCTTAAGCACTTCTTGACGAATTGTCTGCCGCCTACCGTAGGGGTAGAGTGGCACAACAGGCCATAATCCCCAGGAAAAATCCTTTGGATAAATCTGTTGTGTATTGACTATGCGTTCATCAGCCACTCTGCGACCCCCTCCAAATTCCCAATACTCAAATTGTTTTTATTTGCTCTCCACGAAGTTGGAGTTTAGCAAATTGTTGAGATAATAATACCAATTTGTAATTCGTACTACTCCCCAAAGCAAGAAGTAAGCTACGTAATTAGTAATTTGTAATTAAGACGGGTTAGCTTTCAGCTGGATTTTCAAGCTTTGAATCTGTAGGTCTTTTTGCAAATGGTATAACCTAGCTCAATACTTGTTGGGTTTTGGGGAAAAGGGTAAAGGGAAAGAAAAAACCTTTACCCTTTTCCCTTTAACCTTTCCCCCTGCTGCCCTACTGGCTATTTATATCAACCTGAAAGTGAAATAGTATTACCAAAGGGAGATGCCAAGGCACTGAGATTCTTTTTATGCGTCCTCATAAAGGATTGGTATCAGTCCTAAAAACAATTAATTGGAGAATAACGTGAAAATAACGATTATTGCTAAAACATTAATTACATCTATAGGTTTATTAACTTTGTTTGCCCCAAGTCAAGCATCGGCTCAACTGATACCGCAACCTTGGGTTTCAGTCGGTGGAAAAGATGGTGACATAACTTATGCTGTCGGAGCTAGGGCTTTGAATTTCGGGGTTGAAGTGGGAACTGGCGCTGATGGTGCTACGGGAGTCGATGTTTTAAAATTTATCAATTTACCTGTAATTTCACCTTATGTCGGAGTTGGACTTTATTCAGAGGATAAAGGTGTTGCCGTTTCAGGTGGCGTTCAGGTAGGTGCTACTAATAACGTTTTTGTTGGTGCTGGTTACAATTCTGTTCGTGGCTTTAACGGGCAACTGGGAATAAGATTTTAACAAAACAGAACTCAGAAGCCAGAATTCAGAAGTCAGAATTTAAATTTCTGAGACTGATGGACTTTGGCATAAGCGCTACTTCTCTACAAGAAGCTGCGCCGACAACAAGGCTCAGTAGAAATCAGTCTAAGGCTGAATAAACGGGTTTAAGTCCCCCACGAAAGTGATTCTGACTCCTGAATTCTGAATTCTGAATTCTTCAAATTAATTATGCAGGGGGAGTAATTGAAGTTGAGATTAGTTCTCTAACATGCTCTGCGGAATCTTGTTGTAATGCTGATGCCACGATCGCTTCACTCTCAACTATACTCAACCGAGCGATCGCCTGTTTCACTCCAGGTATACTTTGGGGATTTACGCTCAATTCATCCAACCCTAAACCTAATAAAATTGGTGTTGCTAAAGTATCTGCTGCCAATTCTCCACATAATCCTACCGAAATTCCCGCCGCATGCGCAGCTTGGACAGTTTGCTGCACCATTCGTAATACGGCTGGATGTAGTGCATCAACCAAATTTGCCACGCTGGGATTAGTGCGATCGCTAGCCATGACGTACTGACTCAGATCGTTAGTGCCGATACTAAAGAAGTCTACTTCGGCAGCTAATCGATCGGCGATCGCTACTGCTGAGGGAACCTCTACCATAATTCCTACTTTCATCGCGGCATCAAATGCGATACCAGCTTGATTTAGTTCAGCCTGCACTTCGCCCAAAATTACCTTAGCTGCACGTATTTCAGTTACAGTCGCAATCATCGGCAACATGATTTTAATTTGGTGTCCGACACTAGCTCTCAAAATTGCCCGTAACTGAGTTTTGAAGAGTTCTGGACGATCTAAACAGAAACGAATTCCCCGCCAACCCAAAAAAGGGTTAGCTTCTCTTAACCCTACTTTTATATAAGGAAGCGGCTTATCACCACCGACATCTAAGGTACGAATAATCAGCGGCCGATGATCTAAAACTTGAGCGATCGCCTGATAAACTGATAATTGTTCTTCTTCAGTCGGGGCGCTGGTTCGGTCTAAATACAGAAACTCAGTGCGGAGCAGTCCCACACCTTCTGCACCGCTAGCCACAGCAACTTGCACATCATTTATACTACCAATATTGGCGAAGACGCTAACTTGCCGACCATCACGAGTAATCGCTGGCTGATGTGCCGTGGCTCGTGCTTCCTGTTGGGCAGTTTGCCAAGCTGATTGCTTTGCTGCCAGTAAATCCAAGATGTCTGATTCTGGTTCTACCCAAGCTTTGCCACTTTCACCATCAAGTGCCATCATTGTACCATCTGCCAAGTGCAACACCTGGGCATCCACTCCCAAAACTGCCGGAATACCCAACGTCCGGGCGATAATGGCACTGTGGGAAGTGGCACTACCTGAAGTTGTACAAATACCCAACACCTTTGTCGGATCTAGTCCCGCCGTATCTGAGGGAGTTAAATCAGTCGCCACCAAAATCGCTGGTGACTCAAGATGCAGGTTCGCAGGCGCATTCCCAGCCAGTAATCGCAGCACTCTTTGCCCAACATCTACAACATCGTCAACTCGCTCTTGCAGATAAGAATCCTCAAGAGTGTGGTAAGAAGTAACTACTTCATCAACTACAGCTTGCCAAGCTGCTTCAGCATTTATATGGTTGTCCAAAATACGCTGATGAGCCGCTTCTAACAGTACTGGATCTTCTAAAAATAGTAATTGGGCATCAAAGATGGCAGCTTCAGCATCACCAATTTGCAGAGATGCTTGTGAGAAAACTGCTTGAATTTCTTGTCGGGCAGTGTTAATCGCTGATTGTAACCGTTGCCACTCTGCATCAGGATCGTTTACGTGGTATTCCGTAATTGTGATGTGAGTGGGTTGATAACGAACAACAGGCGCGATCGCTACTCCACTAGAAGCTGCAATCCCTGAAAGTTCGCCGTGATTTGCTGGAGTAACTTCATGGTGAAAAGCTGGTGGAGACTGCGAAACAACACGATCTTCACCCTCCGGGTTCGGCAGTCCAACGCCAGTCGCCTGCGACGGGAAACCCGTCTTCAGCGCTGGCTCCTCTTTGTTGGAATAACAAGACTGGGCTGCCTCACCAAAGTTATTGGCGAATAATGCCTGTAATGCTCCCAGCGCCTCATCTGCATCAGAACCAGTGGCAGTAATTAGCAGTTCGTGTCCTTGACGCACTCCTAAAGTTGTGACTTGGTTAATACTGTCACCTCTGACTAGCTCAGTATTTCTCGTTAAATTCCGTACCAGAATTTGAGATTGAAACCGGGCTGCGGTTGCCACAAACTGGGCGGCGGGACGGGCGTGTAATCCTAAGCGATTGCTCACAATCAGCCGAATTTCTCGTGTTGGCGATTCTATATTGGTTGTTATTGGGCTGACAACAGACAACGGCTTCGTAACCACACCCAGTTGAGTTGCTTTTGCAAGCAGTGCGCCGCGTGCTTCCGCCATAACTTGGTGAATATCTCTACCAGCCGCCGCCGCTACTACAGCAGCGATCGCGCCTTCTACTAGAGGTGCTTCACACAAATACACTTTTTCCTGTTGTGCTTCTGGCAAAAACTCGATTGCCATTTCTGCACTCAGCAAAGCACTACCCAAATCCATTAACACCAAGACACCATCATCAGAAAAAACAGAAGCGATCGCTTCATAAACCTGAATTGGATCTGTACCCAATGGATTTTCCGAATCTTCAATACCTGCTGCAACAGCAATGGAAACTTGGCCTTGAACCATCTGCGCGGCGAGTTCCCGCACACCCAAAGCTAGTTGTTTACTGTGAGAAACGATAACAATTGCGATCGCGGCCACACCGTCAACCTTGTTGAGAGGTTTGCGTTTAGCTAGTTATCCATTTCATTTTCCCATTCCGCTAGAATTGCAACTGCCCGAAAATATTCCGGTCTTTCCAGCTAGAAATACGAATAAAATAGCCTTCTTTTACGGAAATACGTGGTTTCCACTCATAAACTCCATCGCTAGCAGTACGGGAAGAAATGTTTTGGATAAGTTTGTTCCCATCGTACAACTTAATCGAGACATCGCTATCAAAATTATCCCGCCACAATATTAAAAAAGGCTGATCTTTCTTTGGCAGTACTTTACCAACTGGTTGAGCGATCGAGATTTTTGGCGCAATCTGATTTTTGCTTTTCTTACGGAATTCCAGATAATGAGGTAGATGTCGGAAAGTAGGATTTTCTTGCAGATTAGACAGTTGGGGAACAATAATGTTTCCCTTCTGGGAATTGAACAAATAAGTCGATCTGCCACCGTCAACGGTAATAATATCGCCTTTGACTCCTAATTTACGTAATAAATCGGCTGCCTCATCCAGAGTTGCTTGGTTCACCGTCATAATCAACAAAAGCTCGTCACCTTTAACACCATCTTTGTTCAGAGTACCGATGACTTGATATTTATTCGCTTGGTTTTGGGCTAATACTTTCGCCGGATGATCGCTATATCGATAAGTAACAATCGCATTCTTCACTGCTTTTTGGTTAAGAGGCGCACCGCTAGCTTGGTTGTAATCGGTAATATATGCCTGTTTATCATTCCAGACTAAAGTTTTGAGGCGAATATTACGATAATATTTATCTTTTGGTTCCTTGATTGGGCCATAAGGGCTAGTGCCACCAGTGATGACTACACCATTAAGTTTAATCGGAAAGGATAATTGAGTACTAGATTGATATTGTTCAAAGAAAGAACAATTAATCATCGAAAAAACATTGTTTGCGTAAAGTTTTTTATATTCATCCGCAACATCAGAAAACAACTTATTTTGGAAAAAAGGGCTGTAATATTTACCTTTTCCTTGATAATATTTACCTTCATTTAGACCCATATTATCTACCTCTCCGATAATTTGGTCTATATGCATTTTACCCAAATTAATAACTTGTAAATAGGCTTCGTTACCATTCGTTAATTGTTTTCTATATAAAGCTGCCCCATCTATAGCTTGGAGAGCTTGATAAGAAGATAAAGGGTTGAAACTTTGGGCAATCCAAAAGCTACTCAGAATCGGCAGCAAAAAAAGCAGTAAATTGATTAGAGCATTCATCGTCTTGCGATCGCAATTCCACAAAAAGTTGTTGTTACTACTTTAAGGCTATTGGCTCCCCTCTCCGTGTCGGAGAGGGGTTGGGGGAGAGGTCAAAAAAGGGCGAACTCACATTTTTTTAACAGTAATTGCATTAGACTTCTTGGCAAAAGTCGGGAAAAGGGGAAGGTGGGGCCCCCTCTGGGGATAAGGGGCGGGGGAAAGGTTTGTTATTTTCCCTTTCCCCTTTAACCTTTACCCTTTTCCACCAAGAGTGCAAAAAGCAGAAATGCCAAGAGGTCTATTGAGCACTATCGTTTGCAAGGTGCTTTTGTAAGCACCTCATAACCTTTGTCGCTTAACGATTAGAGAATTTAATGACGATTAAACAAGCACAAAATTATTTTCGGTTAGTGACAGTCCAGCAGATAGTTGTGCAAATTTTACCTGAGTAAACCCAGATGCACTGCCGTCTTGGTCAAAGAACAATCCACCTGTAGAATTATCATAAATAAATCGTTGATTGCTTGTCGTTGCAGATGTTCCGATGGTGAACTGAGCATCCGACAGTGAACCTATTAATAACCCGCCACCAAAACCATTAGCATATACTTGAATCAGTTCATTAGTAGCGTTGAAGTCATAAATAGTGTCAACACCCTCATTGTAATTATAGAAACCAAAGGTATCAGTCCCATCCCCTCCAATTAGGCTGTCATTACCGTTTCCACCTTGGAGGATATCATTGCCATTGCTCCCAACAATATTGTCATCATAGCTCGTACCTGAGATATTTAATTGCTCAATATTGTTGTAGTTAACACGATACATGCCCACCGTAATTGTTCCAGTGTTAGTAGTAGCATTGAATGTCGAAGTGATTCCCCCAGAAGCAAAGTAGTAATTGGTGAACAACGAATCATTACCATTACCCCCATCTACTGTTTGAGTCACTAAATCAGACAGGTTACTATCTATGGAACTAGCGATTAGATTGAAGGAATCATTGCCATCGCCCCCAGACAGAAGGTTATCACCTGTTGAATTGCTGAAGCTCAACTTGTCGTCACCAGCGCCTCCTTCTAGCGTGTTATTACCAGACGGGCGAGAGTCGGAGTAGTCGTTGGAGTTGTAGCTGTAGTAGTCACCAGAGATATCAAGCTCATCATTGCCATCACCCCCAGAAAGCAGGTTATCGCCTTTTGAACCACCAGCGCTCAAGCGATCGTCACCAGCACCTCCGTTGAGAGTGTTATTGCCTAATGAGCGAGAGTCCGAAGAGTCTGTGGGATTATTCTCGTTGTAGCCGCCAAAAATGGTAAGAGAATCATTGCCATCGCCCCCAGAAAGCAGGTTATCACCTTTTAAACCACCAGCACTCAAGATGTCGTTACCTGCACCTCCGTTGAGAGTGTTGTTGCCTAATGAGCGAGAGTCGGAGATGTAGCCGTAGTTATTCCTGTAGCTGCCAGAAATGTCAAGAGAATCATTGCCATCGCCCCCAGAGAGCAGGTTATCACCTTTTGAACCGCTAGCACTCAACGTGTCGTTACCTGCACCTCCGTTGAGAGTGTTATTGCCTAATGAGCGAGAGTCGAATTTGGCGAATGTGCCACTGAATGTGTCGTTGAATATGCTGCCAGAGATATCAAGAGAATCATTACCATCGTCCCCAAAGAGCAGGTTATCGCCTGTTGAACTGATAGCACTCAAGGTATCGTCACCAATACCTCCGTCAAGGGTGTTATTTCCCGCACCACCTCTGAGCAAGTCATTACCGCTCAACCCGTCGATGATGTCGTCACCCCCCTGACCATTGATGACATCATTAGAGTTGTCAAAACCCGTAATGTTGTTATCGAGGTCATTAAGGAAGGTAACAGTGTTCCTGTTGAACACAGTAGTTTGAGTGGAATCAGCATCAAACACATCAAAACTGTCGCTGATGCTGGTTTGTCCATCAAACAGGATATTGCCAATAGCTGGTCGTGAAGAAGTTGCTGAGAGATTATCCAGGTTTTCTAACTTGAAGTTTTGTAGAATAACTTTCCTGTCATTACCGAAACCTTCAAAGGTAATTTCTAAGTTGTTACCATTTTGAGTTAATTGCAGATTTTGAGCAGTAAAACCTATAAATTGCAAAGTGTCTAAGGAGGCAATTACGGTTGCTGAGGTATTTGAACCTTTACCTATGCCACCGAAATCGGTGATAATATCAGTGTTAGTGCCGTCATAGGAGCTATCGCTCAAGCTATAAATAAATTTGTCATTGCCCGTGCCACCAGTTAGGGTGTCCTTCCCACTCTCACCTGCCAAGATATCATTACCTGCACCGCCAATAATCGTATCTTTGCCATAGCTCCCAAAGAGCGTATCGTTCCCACTATTCCCCAGAATGTTGTCGTCGAAAGCTGTGCCTAAGATATTTAATCGTTCGATGTTCTTGTAGTTAACTTGATTTGTGCCCGCCGTAATTACTCCCTTGTTTGTAGTGGCATTGAATGTCGTTGCGATCCCCTTTGTAATATTGACATTGGAGATGTAATCAACGGACAATACATCGTCACCCGCTCCCCCATCGATTGTATCTTTGCCAGTATTGCCTGTTGAAAGCGTATCGTTGCCACTATTGCCAACAATATTGTCGTCGAAAGCTGTACCTGAGATATTTAATTGTTCGATATTCTTGTAATTAACCTGATTTGTGCCCGCCGTAATTACTCCCTTGTTTGTAGTGGCGTTGAATGTTGTTGCGATCGCCCCTGTGGGATTGCTGTACCTGTAATCAACGGACAATAGATCCTCACCTGCTCCCCCATCGATTGTATCTTTGCCATCATATCCCCCAGAGAGCGTATCGTTCGCACTGCTTCCTACAATATTGTCGTCATAAGCTGTACCTAAGATATTCAATCGTTCGATATTCTTGTAATTAACCTGATATGTGCCTGCCGTAATTTCTACATTGTTTGTAGTGGCATTGAATGTCGTTGAAATACCCGCTGTAGCGAAACTGTAATCAACGGATAAAAAATCGTCACCTGCTCCCCCATCTATCGTTTGAATTGCTAAATCAGAGAGGGGAGTATCTGAGGATTTGGTACTTAGATAGAAGGAATCATTGCCATCGCCCCCAGAGAACAAGTTATTGCCTGTTGAATAATTAGCAGTCAATGTATCGTCACCAGCACCACCATTAAGGGTGTTATTGCCTGAAGAAAGGTAATAAAATTCTCGACCGCTATAGTTGATAATATCGCCAGAGATATCAAGAGAATCATTACCATCACCCCCAGACAGTAAGTTATTGCCTGTTGAAATGCCAGCATTCAAGGTATCGTTACCAGCACCACCGTTGAGGGTGTTATTGCCTGATGCCTTAAAATTAGGGTCTCCTCTATAAGTTGTAATTCCAGAGGTGGAGAGAGAATCATTGCCATCGCCCCCAAAGAGTAAGTTATTCCCTGATGGAGACTGAGCATTCAAGGTATCGTCACCAGCACCTCCTTCTAGGGTGTTATTACCTGAGGAGGGGTAATAGATGTTAGGGCTGAAGCTGCTATAAGCATTAGAGGTGGAAAGAGAATCATTACCATCGCCCCCAAACAGTAAGTTATTCCCAGATGTTGCCCCAGCATCCAAGGTATCATCACCAACGCCACCCTTGAGGGTGTTAGCGCCTGTTGAAAATTTAACATCTAAGCGATCGTTACCAGTACCACCAATCAGAGAGTCATTGCCCGCACCACCCACGAGGGAGTGATTACCTGTGGAAGAGTCATTACCCGTACCACCTATGAGAATATCATTCCCCGCACTACCAATGAGGGAGTCATTACCCGCACCACCTCTGAGTGTGTCGTTGCCACTTAAGCCGTCAATGAGATCATTGCCACCCTGACCATTGATGACATCATTTGAGTTATCAAAGCCATTAACATTATTGTTCAGATCATTAAGAAAAGTGACTGTATTATTATTGAAGATAGTGCTTTGGGTCAAGTTGGCATTGAACACATCAAAGCTATCTGTGGTGCTAGTTTGTGTATCAAATAAGATATTGCCCAAGTCTACAGTGGCCCCTGTAGATTTGCTCAAGTTTTCCAGGTTTTCCAGGGCAAAGTTTTGCAGGATAACTGAGTTCTCAAAAAACCTTGTATAAGCATCTCCTGCAAAGCTGATTTCCAAATTGTTGCCTTTTTGGGTCAACAACAAATTTTGGGCTATGGCATCAGTGCCCTGGAATTCTAGGGTATCCACATCGGCAATGACTGCTGCTGTCGGGTTTGTTCCTTTACCGACACCACCAAAATCGGTGACGATCGCAGTATCGTTGTTGTTGCTGTTGTAGTAGTAGTAGACGAATTTATCATTGCCGCTTCCACCAGTTAAGGTGTCTTTGCCACCGTTAGAATATATGATATCGTTGCCTGCAAGACCGTTAATCGTATCCGCGTCACTATAAGTACCCTGTAGGATATTATCACCGTTAGTTCCAATGATATTTGCCATAACTTTTACCTTTCTAAATCATTTTTTTCAGTAACTTCAGTTGTCAATTTGCAGATTGTGCTGTTTCAGGGCGCAAAAATTCACCGAAATCTACATACTTTGTACGTCACCCTTGAAAAACAGTAAATTTATCGAAAATTTCCTCAATTTCAAGGTTTTTGCGTATACTTTTTTTAGAGTCTCAAACTATTTAAGTCTTAAGCACTGTACAAATTAATTAACGTGTGAATTTGCGAAAACTAGTCATTTCAGGTTTTTTATCATCCTTTTTGAGTAAAAATTACTCTTTTAAGTACCTAAAATTCTTTATATTTATTTTTTTGCCAGCGCCTAAGTCTTACTAGAAGATAAAAATAATCAACAGTTGACTCTTAATCGGGAAAAAGATTTTGATGCCTTCCTTGTAACCTGTTATCCGTGGGTGTCTAGCTTGAAAATAGAGAATATCTCAAGAACCTCAAAAGAACTACACAGTCAATATCATACTTAGATGTTTCTACTTAAATACTCATCTTTGCATACTCTTCACATTACTTACTGAAAAATCTATACACAAGTATTGAGCTTTGTATATTCTTTATATTCTTCTGTGTCTAGGCAATAAGAAAGTAGAACCTAGTAGATAAATATTTTATAAGGTTATAAAAAATACATATATTTATTTTTGAAGGCTGCGATCGCCTGTGGTTTTTGCTAGCTACGCCTTGGTTTACTTATACTACGATTAAGAGCGATCGCCTGCCAATATATATCTATGCAAGAATCGCTATAGGTTATAAAAATTATCAACGCAGATATAAACAAACTTAACCAAGAATACTGCAAATCATTTGCACCCATGCCGAAAGTTAAGGAACCAAATCCATCATCTACTCTCTGTTTGTACTAATTGCATTGAAAAATCGAATGGGAGGTGTTGTTTTAAGTACCTCCCATTTCATGCCTTGAGCGATCTTAGAGCGCTAATGAAGATTAAACAATCACAAAGTTCTTTTCAGTTAGTGTCACACCACCCAAAAATTGTGCAAATCTTACCTGAGTATATGCACCACCACTACCATCTCGGTCAAAATACAGTACACCTGTAATATTGTCATAGATAAATCGTTGATCGCCTGTGGTTGCAGATGTTCCAAGGGTAAACTGACTTGGCTTAAGTGAACCTATTGATAAGGCTACATCAGAACTAGAATAACTCGGTAATTGAATGAGTTCATCAGTCGCGTTGAAGTCATAAATAGTATCAAAAACATTGTCAATATATTTGAAAGCAAAGGTATCATTACCATTACCTCCATAAAGGCTATCATTGCCAGACTCCCCATAGAGCGTATCATTGCCATTGCTCCCCACAATTAAGTCATCGTAATTTGTACCTGAGATATTTAATCGTTCGATATTCTTATAGCTAACGCCATACGTGTCCCCCGAAATCGATCCCGTAATCGATCCAGTGTTAGTGGTGGCATCAAAAGTCGAAGCGATCCCGTCTAAAGGATAATATCCGTAACCGTAATTGACGAACAATACATCATCACCCTTACCCCCATCTATCGTATCATTGCCACTATATCCAGTTGAGAGCGTATCGTTGCCATCATTCCCCACAATAAAGTCATCGTAATCTGTACCTGAGATATTTAGTCGTTCGATATTCTTGTAACTAACTCCACTCGTGCCTTCCGTAATTTCTCCCTTGTTTGTAGTGGCATTAAAAGTCGTTGTGATTCCCTTACTACCATATCTGTAATCGACGGACAACACATCGTCACCTGTCCCCCCATCTATCGTATCTTTACCATTAGTGCCTGTGGAGAGCGTATCGTTCCCACTATTCCCCACAATGTTATCGTCATGATATGTACCAAAGATATTTAATCGTTCGATATTCTTGTAGCTAACTCGACTCGTGCCCGCTGTAATTTCTCCTTTGTTTGTAGTGGTATTGAATGTTGAAGCGATCCCCCTTTCAGCATTCCTGTAATTAACGAACAAGAAATCGTCATCCTTACCCCCATCTACCGTTTGAGTCACAAAGCCAGAGACAGCAGGAGGATATGAGGATGGAAGTTGGCTGCTGTTTACAT
The DNA here is from genome assembly GCF_034530815.1 of Nostoc sp. DedSLP03. Classification (NCBI taxonomy): domain Bacteria; kingdom Bacillati; phylum Cyanobacteriota; class Cyanophyceae; order Nostocales; family Nostocaceae; genus Nostoc; species Nostoc sp. DedSLP03. The sequence goes on along the minus strand of NZ_JAVRCK010000001.1, from coordinate 101,789 downwards.
AGAAGGAATCATTGCCATCGCCCCCAGAGAGTAGGTTATTGCCTAAGGTGAGAGAGTCACTACTTGTATCAGTAACTGCGTCAAAAAAGCCAGAGACGTCAAGAGAATCATTGCCATCGCCCCCAGATAGCAGGTTATCACCTGATGAACCACTAGCATTCAAGTAATCATCACCAGCGCCACCGTTAAGGGTGTTATTGCCCTCTGAGCGAGAATCGGAGGAGGAGGAGTAGTAGATGCTCTGTGATGATTCAAAGCCAGAGATATCTAAAGAATCATTGCCATCGCCCCCAGATAGCAGGTTATCACCTTTTGAACCGCTAGCATTCAAAGTATCATTACCTGCACCACCATTGAGGGTATTATTACCAGATGAGCGAAGGTCGTCGTCTTGTATGGTGTAGCTGTTGTAGTACTGGTAGCCAGAGGCGCTAAGAGAATCATTGCCATCGCCTCCAGAAAGCAGATTATTGCCTGGTGAAGAGTTAGCATCCAAGGTATCGTTACCAGTATCACCGTTAAGGGTATTATTACCCACACCACCACGCAATAAGTCATTGCCACTTAAACCGTTGATTTTGTCATCACCCTCTTGACCATTGATGACATCATCTGAGTTGTCAAAGCCGCTAACATTGTTGTCGAGGTCATTAAGAAAGGTGACTGTGTTCTTATTGAAGATAGTGCTTTGGGTGGAGTCGGCATTGAAGACATCAAAGCTGTCCGTGATGCTAGTTTGTCCATCAAATAGAATATTGCCCAAGTCTACAGTGGCTCCTGTAGATAAGCTTAGATTATCCAGGTTTTCCAGGGCAAAGTTTTGCAGAATGAGTTTGCGACCACCAATCACGCCAGAAAAGGTGATTTCTAGATTGTTGCCATTTTGGGTCAACAGCAGATTTTTGGCAGTTAAGCCTGTACCTTGAAATATTAGGGTGTCCACTTCGGCAATGACTGCTGATGTAGGATTTGTTCCTTTAGCTACTCCACCAAAATCAATGATAGTACTAGGGCTGTAGTCTAAGTTGTAAACAAATTTATCCTTGCCACCGCCACCTATGAGGTAGTCATTGCTATTACCAATGCTATTACCACCATTAAGGGTATCATCGCCATTACCACCATTGAGGGTATTATTACCCTCACGGCGGGAATTTTCAGCGCCCAAAGGGCCGAGGGAATCATTGCCATCGCCCCCAATGAACAGGTTATCGCCTGATAAACCACTAGTACTCAAGGTATCATCACCTGCACCACCGTTGAGGGTGTTTTTGTCATACGAGCGATCCCCAGGTAAAAAGAACCCGGAAGCAAAGATGAAGAGAGAATCATTACCATCGCCCCCAGAGAGTAGGTTATCGCCTAATGAGCTATACTGAGCGTAGTCAGCACGCAATGTATCGTCACCGGCACCACCGTCTAGGGTATTATTACTTGAGGGGGATAAAAAATAGATGTCAGAGCTACTGGCGCTATTAGAAATGTAAAGATAATCATTATCATCCTCACCAGAGAGTAAGTTATTGCCTGTAAAACCCCTAAAACTCAAGGTATCGTTACCTGCGCCACCGTTGAGGGTGTTATTGCCCGCACCACCACGCAACAAGTCATTGCCACTTAAGCCGTTGATTTTGTCATCACCTCCTTGACCATTGATCGTGTCATCTGAGTTGTTAAAACCGTTAACATTGTTGTCGAGGTCGTTAAGGAAAGTGACTGTGTTCTTATTGAAGATAGTGCTTTGGGTGGAATTGGCATTGAAGACATCAAAGCTGTCTGTGATGCTAGTTTGTTTATCAAATAGGATATTGCCCAAGTCTACAGTGGCTCCTGTAGATAAGCTTAGGTTATCTAAGTTTTCTAGGGCAAAATCTTGCAGGATGACTGGACTATAATCAAGCACCCCTTCAAAGCTGATTTCCAGATTTTTGCCATTTTGAGTCAGCAACAGATTTTGAGCAGTCAAGCCATTGCCTTGGAATTTGATGGTATCAACTTTGGCAATGACTGCTGCTGTTGGGTTTGTTCCTTTACCTATGCCATCAAAATCAGTGATGATATCATTGTCGTCACCCAAATTGTAAACAAATTTATCCTTGCCGTCTCCACCAGTCAGGGTATCACCGTACTTGTTGCCTGTAATGGTATCGTTGCCTGCAAGACCCTTAATCGTGTCCGCATCATTACTACCCACTAGCGTATCATTACCATTGGTTCCAATGATATCTGCCATAACTTTTACCCACCTGAATAGATTTTTTCAGTAACTTTAAGTTCTTAACCCTGAGTTAATGCTGTTTTAAAGGACAAAAACTCACTGAAATTTGACGTTTTTGACATACTTTCTACTTCACCTTTGAAAAACAGTAATATTTATCGAAAATTCACCTTATGAAAAAGCTTTTAGGTAGCACTTAGCTAACTATCTCAAACTATTTAAGTCTTAAGCAATGTACAAATTCATCAGCGTGTGTATTTAGGTGAATCCAGTATTTCAGGCTTTTTTAATCATCTTTGTTCTGTATAAATCACTGAACAAGTATTAAAAAATTTGACAAGTAAATATCTAAAATTCATCCTTCATAATTTGGTTTTTTGCCAGCGCCTAAGTCCTACTAGCTTAAAATATAGAACGTTTCAATAGCCTCAAAATAACTACATAGTTAATATCCTACTTAGATATCTATGATTTAGATAGGCATCTTTACATACTCTTCACATTCCGGGATGAAAAATATACATACAAGTAGTGAGCTTGTATATTCTTCATATTCTTCTCGTGTCTAGGCAATACAAAAGCAGTAAGCAAATGTTTGAGGGAGCGATAAAAAAATACATATCTTTTTTAAAGGCTGCGATCGCCTGCGGTTTTTGCTAGCATACGCATTAAGCAAAAATTGTTAGAAGTTGCTAAAATTACAAACGCAGACATGATCCAACTTAGCCAAGAACACTTGCAAATTATCCGCACCCATGCCGAAAGCACTTACCCAGATGAGTGCTGTGGTATAATTTTGGGCTATCTGGCTAATGAGGGCAAAACTGTGGTAGAAGTCATGCCAACAGAAAATGCTTGGAATACAAAAGCGGCTGCTGAATTTCCGGGGGAAGGCACAACAGAAAGTAAAAGACGACAATATACGATCGCACCCGAAGTTATGTTAAAAACACAAAGGGAAGCACGCGATCGCTCACTGAACATTATCGGCATTTTTCATTCTCATCCAGATCATCCTGCTATCCCTTCAGAATGCGATCGCATATACGCTTGGCAGGGATACTCGTATATAATAGTTTCCGTCCAAAACGGCAAAGCTGGAGAACTCAAAAGTTGGAGCCTTGATGATACTCATCAGTTTCAAATAGAGGAAATTGAAAATATAAAATAACTGACTTAGTTTAAAGATAGTCACTCGTAGCGGTTTTAGCCGCCACCACAGATGAAAATTCGTCTTTCCCACTCCTATCTCTATATAAGATCCAGTTTTTCGATAGGATTAATATTCCGCTTTCCTACATCATAACTGCTATGCTCAATCCCAATCTGGACGAAATCCAGTTAAGCAAAGACGATTACGAACGCTACTCCCGACACCTGATTTTACCGGAAGTAGGACTAGAAGGACAGAAGCGCCTGAAAGCCGCTAGTGTAATGTGTATCGGTACAGGTGGACTCGGTTCACCACTACTTTTATATTTGGCGGCGGCGGGTGTTGGACGCATCGGAATTGTCGATTTTGATATTGTCGATACTTCTAATCTGCAACGCCAAGTAATTCACGGGACATCCTGGGTGGGTAAACCTAAGATTGAATCGGCAAAAAACCGCATTCACGAGATTAACCCCTATTGTCAGGTTGATTTATACGAAACTCGCCTGACTTCCGAAAACGCCCTGGATCTGATTCAACCTTACGATATCGTCGTAGATGGTACTGATAACTTCCCCACCAGATATCTAGTTAACGATGCCTGCGTATTGCTGAATAAGCCCAATGTCTACGGTTCAATTTTACGCTTTGAAGGGCAAGCTACTGTATTTAATTACGAAGGTGGCCCGAATTATCGTGACCTTTTCCCAGAACCACCACCACCAGGAATGGTTCCTTCTTGTGCAGAAGGTGGCGTATTGGGAATTTTGCCAGGAATTATTGGTTTAATCCAAGCAACCGAAGCTGTTAAAATCATTTTGGGACAAGGCAACACTCTCAGCGGGCGATTGCTGCTATACAACGCCTTGGATATGAAATTTCGGGAGTTGAAACTGCGTCCGAACCCGATTCGCCCAGTGATTGAAAAGTTGATAGACTATGAAGAATTCTGCGGGATTCCACAAGCTAAGGCAGAGGAGGCAAAACAGCAGATGGAAAGTCAAGAAATGACTGTCAAGGATTTGAAGGAGTTGTTAGATAGCGGTGCAAAGGATTTTGTACTGCTAGATGTCCGCAACCCCCATGAGTACGACATTGCTAAGATTCCGGGTTCAGTGTTGGTGCCCTTACCAGACATTGAAAATGGCAATGGTGTTGCTAAGGTGAAGGAAATATTGAACGGTCATCGTTTAATTGCTCATTGTAAAATGGGCGGGCGATCGGCAAAAGCCCTAGCTATTCTCAAGGAAGCCGGGATTGTCGGGACGAATGTTAAAGGCGGAATTACCGCTTGGAGTAAAGAAATCGATCCGTCAGTTCCGGAGTATTAACAAGAGAGGCAGGGGGCAGGGAGCAGGGAGCAGGGAGCAGGGGAGAAGTTGCACTAAATCTTTCCCCTCTGCCCCTCTGCCCCTCTGCCTCTTGTGCCCAATGCCCAATTTCCATTTCGTTATGACTACCTTGAAATCTCATCTGAATATTTTATGGGTGCAAGTTTGGGTGTTGGCAGCAGTGCAGGGAGCAATTACCCTCTCGTGGTTAATTTATAATATTTATTTGCCGCAACTTCTGACTCAGTTTGGTTTTCCGGCTTCATTAGCAGTTGGTTTGGTGCTAGTTGAAAATGCTTTGGGTGCGGTGCTGGAACCAGTGATGGGTGGACTTTCAGACCAAGCTAGACGCTGGGTAGGAACTCGGTTTCCTTTTATTTCAGTAGGTATGATTCTGGCATCGGCTTTGTTTATTGCCATACCATGCGTTGCAAGTTTGATCCCGTCTACTACCGTGATGCGGGCACTTTTACCTATAGTATTGGTAGCTTGGGCATTGGCAATGGCAATATTTCGTTCTCCAGTTATGTGCCTATTGGGGATGTATTCGACACCAGCCCAGTTACCTTTAGCAGTAAGTTTTGTCACTTTAACAGGCGGTGTGATTGGGGCTTTTAGACCGATAAGCTACAAGTTTATTCTAAGCTTAGGGCCAGTTTATACCTTTGCAATTGGTTCTTTTGTGATGCTGGGGGCGGCAGCTGTGTTGCGGTTAGTCAATCCTCCAGAAGCACCAGTGGATAGACACCAAGCAGAAACAGTAAAGTTGCCCTTACAGAAATTGGCTTTGATTTTAGGAACTGGTTTCGGTGTTGCGTGGGGTATCCGATTTCTCATGGATGTCTTGGGTAAAGTACTCAAGACCCAACTGAATACTGATAATATTGATGTGCTGATGGTGTGGATTGGAATAGCGATCGCAATTGCCAGCATCCCAGCAGGAATCTTCGCCGTTAAAATTGGTAATAGTCAAGCAATGCTTTGTGGAATCTGTGCAATCATTCCTTCGTTATTGATAATGATATCTGTAGGGGCACAAATTCCGATAATTGTGTTGATAATTCCAAGCTTTAGTTTAATTGTCAACGGAGCAATTCCTTTTGCTTTAGGGCAAGTACCCCAGCGATGGGCGGGATTAGGAATTGGGATGTATTTTGGTGGGTTTGCTTTAGCAATGAGTTTGTTTGGCGTTATATTTCCCCAACTGCAAGTAATAACACCTTTTTTTGGTGCTGTTGGGGGTGGATTAGCATTTTTGTTAGCTGGTATTTGTATTGCGATAAGTGGCATTTCTGAAACGCAAAGGAACGCAGAGGTTTAACGCAAAGGAACACAAAGGTACGCAAAGTTATTCTCTGCGTACCTCTGTGGATGAAATCTGACTTTCTTAATTACGAATTAAGAATGAGTTACAGGTTTAACTTGACTCAACAAATCGTGCAGTTTTTCGCCTTCAATGACCTCTGTTTCTAAGAGTTGAGTAGCGATCGCTTCTAGCAAGTCTCGATTCTGTCTAAGAATCTCTAGGGCTTGCTCGTGGGCTGTTTCCACGATTTCCTTGACTTCGATATCAATCGCTTTCGCTGTATCTTCGCTCACCAATCTCCGAGGATTCGGCGCACCATTACCCAAAAATGCTGCTTGTTGTCCTTGTTGATAAGCTAATGGCCCTAAGACTTTGCTCATACCATAAGCTGTTACCATCCGTTCTGCCAAGTCAGTTGCTCGTTGCAAATCGTTGGAAGCACCTGTGGTAATACTGTTAAACACAATCTCTTCGGCGGAACGTCCACCTAACAGAGTTGCAATCTGACCCCGCAATTCATCTTCATTCAGCAAAAAGCGGTCTTCAGTTGGTAATTGCAGAGTGTAGCCTAAAGCAGCCATCCCACGAGGAATAATCGAAATCTTTTCTACACGACCGTTTTCGGTTGTCAGCGCTCCGACCATTGCGTGACCAACTTCATGGTATGCAACAATCTTTTTCTCTGTGTCGTTCATCACGCGGCTCTTCTTCTCTAAACCGGCGACTACCCGCTCAATTGCTTCGGCAAAGTCTTCTTGAGCAACCTTTTCACGCAGATTGCGCGCCGCTAATAATGCGGCTTCGTTTACCAAGTTTGCCAAATCTGCGCCAGCAAAACCAGGGGTACGAGTAGCGATCGCTCTTAAATCTACATCATCTCCTAATTTTACCTTTTGAGCGTGAATCTTGAGAATTGCTTCACGACCAGATAAATCGGGACGGTCTACCAACACTTGGCGGTCAAAGCGACCTGGACGCAGCAATGCCGGGTCTAGGGTTTCCGGGCGGTTGGTAGCTGCTAGCACAATCACCGTTGCATCCCCAGCTGCAAACCCATCCATCTCAGTTAGTAATTGGTTGAGGGTTTGTTCGCGCTCATCGTTACCACCGTAGAAGCCGTTACTGCTACGAGATTTACCAATCGCATCTAATTCATCAATGAATACAATACAGGGAGCTTGTTTTTTAGCCTGTTCAAACAAATCCCGGACTCTGGAAGAACCGACACCGACAAACAATTCGACAAACTCGGAACCAGAGATGCTGAAAAATGGAACTCCTGCTTCTCCTGCTACGGCTTTTGCTAAAAGTGTCTTACCAGTACCAGGAGGCCCAACCAACAACACACCTTTGGGAATCCTAGCGCCGATTTGCGTAAACCGTGCCGGAGTCTTGAGGAAATCTACAATTTCTACTAACTCAGTTTTTGCTTCTTCTACCCCAGCCACATCTGCAAAAGTGATTTTCGCAGATTCGCCTTCAACGTAAACCTTAGCTTTGCTCTTACCAATGGAAAGCGCACCTTGAGGGCCACCGCCACCAGCACCACGTGCAAGAAAGAACTGCCAAATCCCAATAAAAATCAGTGGTGGAATCACCCAACTTAAGAGGGTTGTGAACCAAGTATTTTTGGGTGGCGGTGTAGCAGCGAATTCAACTCCTTTTTCTTCTAGCAGTTTGGGTAACTCTAAATCAAAGATTGGTGTCGTTGCAAACACCTGGCCCGGTTGGGAATTTTCTGTTTTTGTTTGGTAAAGAATCTGGTTTTGACCAACGGAAACGCGGCTGACTTCCCCTTCCTGTACTTGATGAATAAATAAGCTATAGGGAACACCAGCAGGGCCAGAAGCAAATAAACCAGGCAAAAATAAATTCAAGAGCAGGAATAGTCCTGATACTGCCAGTAAAATATTAGCAACGATCCGAAACCGAGGTGACTTAGGCTGTTCTTTAATTCCCATAAATGTTACCAATCCTGAAATAATGAAACTAACTTGAAAATTGGGCATAGGGCATGGGGCATGGGGCATTACTTTTCCCCTGCTTCCCCCGTTCCTTATTTCCCTTAACGTTTTGAGAAACTTGATTAAAGACTGATCAAGAATGCTGATATATTCGCCCAATCTGAGCAATGTCTACGACGGATTGTAAGACTCATGATGCTCGTTAGCCCTTGCATCTCGCTTTGGGAGAAGACTCGCTAACGATAAGGCAAGGTTGTTCGGCTTGTCTCGGTCTTCAAGTATACTACTCTTTCTCATAATTTCTCCCATTTAGCAATGTTTGCAGCATTTTTTTACTTATTTATGTAACTAAACTTAACAATTTAATTAATCTTTGGGAACTAACGAGCAAATACGGTTTACCGTACTCAAAAAATATGCAGAGATTGGGAGATGCAAATAGAAATCCCCCACAAAGAGTTATTTTGAAGCCTTTGTGGAGTTTTCCTTGTTCCAATCTGGAATTTTTATCAAGTCATTCTACTCTGAACTTTGGAACTGCGTTCTCCATATATGCGGTTCCTCTAGCCATTAATGTCCATCATGTGACCAGTGGGGGCGATCGCTAGATAATTTAATCACACCGTAAGAACGCCCAACTTGCCATAAAGTAGAATTTTCATAACTCGTTCGTGGCTGAGTAATGCTAACTGTCGTTCCGTTAGCGTTTTTGATATTTAAGATTCCTGACCAAGTAATTTCCCAATCAATTGCTAATCTTTGGGTATGACGAGAGGTAAGAACAGGTCGAAAAGCAATATTATAAGCAGACACCATTTCTTTAGCAGCTTGGACAGAACCAGCATTGGTGTAATGTAGCCAATTAATATCTACATTAGGCATCGGTGGAACATCTTTGGCAGCAATTTCATTATTACTAATACGGAAAGCATAGTGCATTAAATAAGCTCGTTCTGAAGGGCGAAATACTGAAGATATATCGATATTAGCTCCGGCATTTTTTAAGGCTTGCTCAAAAGCTTGTACTTTTTGACGGAAGGGAGAAGCTAAATCATCAATTGAGTCGCTGTCTGGGAAAAAATTAACCCAGGCTTTTCCACTCAGTCGTTGTCTTAATTTTTTAGCGTATTGAGTTATGTTGTCTAAAGCCAACTCCAAATCAATGCCAAGCTTGGTTTTTGTTGTATTAGAAAGCTGTTGAGCTAACTCGGCTCGGAAATTGATGTCTCTGATTTTATAAGTTTCGGCTAGTCCTTTTGTACTGTTGGGGCCAAAGTCTCCATCAGCTACTAACGGCGGATTCAAACGACCGATCGCTGTTAAACTTTTTTGTAAATCTTTGACTTCATTTACTCCAAAGTTAAGATAGGTTAAGAATTTATTCCCGCCATCGGTGTAGATAGCAAAATAAATTGCAAAACCTTGCTCTAGCGCTTTTTTATAAGTAGCAGTATCGACAATTCCCGTTACTGTTAAAGCATTACTAGTCTGATAATCACGCGTTGCTTGAGTTGTAATATTCCCAAAATCCCCATCAACGGCAGCAATAGGGAAGTCGTAATCTAAAAGAAATTTCTGCCAAGCAGTTACAATTGGCCCTTCGGATTTTTTCTGGAGAGTCGGAAGTTGCAAAGCTTGAAGTTTAAAGCTCATAGTTTTTCTTGGATGAAACAATTGTTTTGAGTTAATTTCTGTGTCACTATTCGTCGTATAATTTAAGTTACTACCGCTGCCAATTTGGTATCTCGTACTTCATGAGAGCGATTGGAGTTCAATAAACGCTGTTTTGCAAAACCCACTTTGGATTATAACATCCGCAGTTATATTAGCTTTTCTCAGGCGATCGCCGATCATCTTATATATAAACGCCTCTATCCTTTTGTTCTTTCTGTGATATCTTACGGTTCCTGTATTACGCGTAATACGTTAATTAAATTCATCCTATCAGGTGAGTCTAATGGGTGAGGTACAACAAACACCAAGTATTGTACCTTGATGCTATCAAATGGTTGTTTAGCACCCCAATTTCTCGGCTCAAAAATTAGGAAGTAGATAATGAATGTAAACCAAATTATTGGAGATTCAAAAAATAACATTTTTGCAAACCTTCGGAAAAACTTTTTTGCCTGGATGATGGCTTCAAATAGTAGTAAATACGATCAAATTGTCAGCGATCGCAAACGTTCTCTTTTTGGTAATCTCCAAGGTAAAGTTTTAGAAATTGGCCCCAGAACAGGCGCTAACTTACCCTACTATCCTAAAGATATCCATTGGATAGGAATCGAGCCAAATTCACAGACGCATTCTTCTCTTCAAAAACAAGCAGAAAAACTGGGTTTAAATATCGACCTCCGCATTGGTAATGCCGAATGGTTAGATGCCGAAGATAACAGCATCGATACTGTTGTTAGTACATTCTTTTTATGCTCTGTGCCGAATATAGATTATACATTGCAGGCAATTTTAAGAGTACTTAAACCAGGTGGACGCTTCTTATTTATTGAACATGTCGCCGCACCTCAAGGAAGTTTATTGCAACAAGTACAAAACACAATTAGTCCAATTGGGAAAGCAATAGGTGATGGTTGTCATCCAGATAGAGAAACTTGGATAGCATTAGGAAATGCTGGTTTTAGTAGCATCCATTACGAGCGATTCGATGCACAATTGCCAATTGTTAGTCCTCATATTATCGGCGTAGCAATAAAATAAAAGTATGAATAAACCCCCGGCGAAAGTCGTGGGGTTTATCAGGTTTTCCAGCAGAGAGAGATTTTATGGATTCTCGCGCAGGAAAGTATCAATATCATTTAGTTCCTGCTGATTGAGGCGAAATTCTCCAGCACCAATGATTCCTTCTACCTGCTTAGGATTGCGTCCGCCAACGATCGCCGCAGTCACCGCCGGATTATTTAAAGTCCAAGCGATCGCAACTTCACCTGGTGAGCGATCGTGTTGTTTACCAATGTGTTGCAACACCTCGACTAGCTTCAGGTTACGAGATAGACGTGGCTCCTGAAATTCACTACTGTTTTTGCGCCAATCATTATCTGGGAAATTAGCAACTCGCTCAGGTGTCATCTTTCCTGTGAGCAAGCCAGATTGCATAGGTGAATAAACAATCACACCTATGTTATTTTCCTTACAAAAAGGCAGAATCTCCTTTTCGACATCGGGCTTCACCAGCGAATAAGGCGGTTGCAATGACGTAACTGGTGCAATCTCTTGGATACGTTTCAACTGTTCGACATTGAAATTGGAAACTCCGATATAGCGAACCTTACCCTCATCCTTGAGCTTGACCATAGTTGTCCAGCCTTCTTCGATTTCTGAGTCAGGGTTGGGCCAGTGGATTTGGTAAAGATCGATGGTTTCAACCTCTAGTCGGCGCAGACTGGCTTCAACCTCCCGCCGCAGAGAATCCGCTTTCAGACTGCGACTAATTTCGCCCTTTTCATCCCAGATCATTGAGCATTTCGTGAAAATGTAAGGGCGACTAGATCGACCTTTGAGCGCCTTAGCAACAACCTCTTCAGAATGCCCTAAACCATAAATAGCTGCGGTGTCAATCCAATTAACGCCGAGGTCAAGAGCGCGATCGATCGCTGCGATCGATTCTTGGTCATCTTGCTCTCCCCAACCAAAAGCCCATTCACCGCCACCAATCGCCCAAGCACCAAAGCCGATTGGGGTAATGTTAAGCTCCGAATTACCAAGCTGTTTGGTTTGCATATCTACTTTCTTCAAGAATTTTTGAGTCAATTGCTACTTTAAGCTGCAAATATTTTCTCAACAGCTATCTGAGGTGTGAATTAGTACTAGTACAAATATGACAGGCGATCGCTCTCAATACGCTTCGGATAAGCACTTTTCATATCCGTTGTGGTTTGGGGAAAGGGCAAAGGGTAAGGGGTAAAGGTTTGAATTCACCTTTTTCCCTTTCCTCTTTAACCGAACTGTATTGCAATTACTCTTGAATATTGTGTTGATACACATTACTTGTATACTAAACTTGCTCAAAGATAGTAAAAGTTGTCAGTGCCGATCGAAATAGAGAAGTAATATGTCAGAAGATTTAAAAGGCAAAGTTGCGCTAATTACAGGTGCAAACAAAGGTATTGGATATGAGATTGCCCGCCAATTAGGTTCTAGAGGTGCTACTGTTCTTGTTGGTTCAAGAGATATAGGACGTGGTGAAGAAGCGGCGAATAAACTTCGTCTTAGCCAGATCGATGCCCGAACAATTCAACTTGATGTGAGCGACCAAATAACAATCGACTCTGCGGCTAAACAAATCGAGAGCGAATTTGAAAAACTTGATATTCTCGTGAACAATGCTGGAATAATAAGTGATGGCGACCGCCTTCCACCTAGCCAAGTTGATATTGAAACACTACGACATACTTATGAAACGAATGTATTTGGAGTGTTTGCAGTTACAAAAGCGTTGTTGCCACTTTTAAAGAAATCAGAAGCAGGGCGAATAGTGAATTTATCAAGTGGTTTAGGTTCTCTGACTCAGAACTCCGATCCAAATTACGAATTCGCTAATTTTAAGTTTCTTGCTTATAACTCATCCAAAACAGCAGTGAATGCAATCACAGTTTTATTGGCTGCCGAACTTAAAGATACCCCAATTAAAATCAATGCTGCCGATCCTGGTTTTACAGCAACTGACATTAATCAATACCAAGGGTATCGCACTGTTGAGCAGGGTGCGATCGCAGCAGTAAGACTCGCTACTCTACCTGATGATGGTTCTAGCGGAGGATTTTTTGATGAAAACGGTGTGGTTCCTTGGTAAAAACTAGAGGGCATTGGGCATGGGTTATTTCCCTTATTCCCTTATCTCATCGTACCTCTACGGGAAAGCAAGCTAAGTGCAGTGTCTGTTTGCGACGACATACTACGCGAACGTACAAAGTGTTATGAATTACGAATTACTAATTACGAATTACTAATTACGAATTACTAATTACTAAACCTACCGAATATTAACCTCTTGCAAGTAATTTACTTCTTGAAGAGATTCAATCTTAGTAACTGACTTTTTCGGAACAAATAAATTTGTTCTTTTTGCAGAAGCTATCTTTTGATAGTCAGCTACCACGCGTTGTTTTTGAGTATACTCATTCAATTTGACTTGAGCTTGAGCATAAACTAAAGTATCTTGGGGAATATTTCGGAGAAATTTTACAGCTCGATCGAAATCACCAATAGATGCTTTTTTATAGGCTTTCTGTAAAAAGTAGGCTGCTCTGATCTGCCGCTTTCGATTATATTCAGCTAACTTGTCTTGCACTAAAGCACCCGCACGACTTTCTTGAGGAATTTGACGTAGATATTGTAAGGCGGCAGAAAAATCTTTGTCAGCAGCTTTTTCGTAAGCTTTTGCTAATAAATCTTGCGTCTGTAATTCAATGTTGACAGATGCTTGCTGAACTATTTTATCTGTTTTAGATTGCCAATATAAAATTTTTGGAACTTTGGCAGCAGCATGAAGAACATCTGACCATCTCTTCTCTTGAAAAGCTAGTTGTGCTATTTCGTATTGCTGTGCAGCTACTTGCCATTGTTCTTGCCATTCTTCAATTGTAGCTTGCGCTTCTGGATAAACATTGCTGTGAGAAGGGATCGATTTAGCGAGTGCGATCGCTTCTTCCAAATCTCCTGCTTGATATTCTTTTGTTGCTTTATATAATGTATCTGTTTCTGAATATGCAGGTGATGTATTAACTAAAGAATATACACCAAATCCCATCACTAAAGAATTAGCTGCTAGCCCTACTTTCATTCCCGTTAATAATGGGGATAATTTTCCAGACGCAGGATTTTTTGCTACTTCTAGAGAAAATTGAGAATCTTCCTGTAATGTTTCTGATGGCTGAGGTTCCCAGATTATTTGTTTGAGTACTCGCAATACTTCACTCGCAGACTGAAAGCGGTCTTGGTGATTATAGCGGATCATCTGGCTGAGAACAGCAGCTAAATAATCGTTAACTGGCGTGTTTTGAGAACGCCAAAAAATTTCATTAGTAGAAGGATCGGTTTTTAATTGTAGTGGTTCTAGCCCTGTTAAAGCCTGGATAGCAATCATACCCAAAGCATAAATATCACTGTTGGGCTGTGTTTGACCAATAAATTGTTCTGGCGGTATGTATCCCAATGAAGTGACGGGAATTCTATAAATGGGCAATTCCGCACCTATGCCAAAATCGATCGACTGGATTGAGCCAAAGTCAATCATAACTAACTTGTTATCAACAGTACGTCTAATCAAGTTTTCCGGCTTGATATCGCAATGGATCACGCCTTGAGAGTGGACAAATTCTAGAATACCTAAGACATCTATCAAAAATTCTACAACTTCGCTCTCACTCCACAGACACCCAAAATGTCGATCGATGGGCAATTCCGCAGTCAGCGCATGTCCTTCAATACACTCTTGCACTATATAAAATCGCTCGTTTTCTTCAAAACAGGCGATAAATTCAGGAATTTGGTCATGACTTCCTAGAAGCTTGAGGGTTTGGGTTTCAGTCAGAAACAGTAACCTCAGCATCTCCAAATAGCCGGATTCGGAACTGCTAACTTTAATCTGCTTAATAACGCATTTGGGATTGTCTGGATAATCTACATCTACAGCAATGTATGTTTGCCCAAACACCCCTGCACCGAGGCTTTGGACAACTTGGTAACGCCCTTGTAGTAATTTACCGATTATGTGGTGGGTCATGACCTGGTTACTCAGTAAGTCCTTTTATCTAGTTTTTCTGACATTCCCTCCTGTTTCCGGAATACTTTAGAAATAAATAACCAGAATTTTGACACTAAAATATAAGTTAATTTTTTTTAAGTATTTTTGCGTATAAAAAACATTTTTTTAGGAAAAAATACTTCGCAAACAAAATACCTTTGTTGGGTTGCGCTTTGCTTCACCCAACCTACAATTTTTCTGCCTTGTAGAAAAAATATCTTACAATCTGCAATTGCCCATCAAAATGTCGAGTCTGTCCAGCAAGTGCTAAAGGCAACGGGAAGAAGAAAGAACAAGAGAGAAATGCGGCTACTTGTCGATTAAGGGGAAAGGGAGAAGAAAAAACCTTTACCCTTTACCCTTTAACCTTTCCCCTTGATTTAGAAATCTCTTGTCTAATCTTGAGTTTTTTGTTGATATATTTGCGGCGCAAGAATCACTTGAATTTGCTTTTCATGGCATTTTTGAGAAAAAATACTAATTTGCTCGGACTCACTTCCTTCAATTGATAAAGATTGCAAAAATCCTTGAAATCCTAAAAAAGCTAATTCATAAATAGCTTTCTGACTAAAAACACCTTCAAAATAGCCCGTGTGGGTATCAACACCTTGAGGATCTGTATTCTTAAAAGACTTCCGAATAAATGCCAAGGTGAGGAAAATATAATTCCCAAAATTTATCGCTGGCTTTTGGATGGCAGAACTAACTAATCCGATCTGCTTCATCCGGTCATCTTTATAATCTGTACAGTCAAAATATGTAAATAAATCTGCGGGTTGTACCAACTCTTCTGACATTTCAGTTATCTCTTCAAGTTTTCTATGTTCGTTACTAGAAGAACGAATTTCTAAATATTTATAAGGATTATCAAGTCTGTAACCTTTGCCATAGTCTTGTTTGTGTAAATTAACAACTCCATATCTGGGTGTGTGACCCACTGAATCATTTTTATTGTTGAAATGTTTAACTGTGATATTACCAAGCCTGTATCCACTAATACGAGTTCGCGCTGGGAAACTAAAATAATTTGCGGCAGTAGAGGTAAATCGTAACGCTAGGTCTCCTTCATTACAAAATATATAAGCTTCTTCACAACGACGTAAAGAAGAACGAAGAAAATTAGCACGTCCTGCTAAGATACTTTCTACAGGAATATCAGGTGCAACTAATACAAGTCTGCCTAATCGAAATACATTACCAATATCCGAATTCGGTTTTTTATTAATAGATTTAACATCAAAAACATCAGAGAGAATCCGAATTACATCTGTAACTACAAAACACCCCATGCTATGACTAATAAAAGATAATTTAATCCGCTTATTTGGGAGAAGTTTTGTTGTGTAATCCAACTGTCTGATCAATTCCACCAAATCTGTCGTTCCATAATTAGTTGCTCTGTAAATATCACGAAAGTAAGTAGATATTCTGAGAATAATTAGTGTAAAAATAATTGAAGATACAATCCCAGATAAAATTAATATTGCTGTGAAAAAGTGGACAGCACTATTACTCAAAATATTTAGGAATAATAAAGCTATGGTAGACAATATACTAATTGTTAGTCCCAAAGCTAAATTAATAGCTAGTAAAGTTGGTAGAGAAGAAAGTGCGTTGATTAGTTTTTGTTTAAAGGAACCAGACTCATCCGTTTTTATAGGATTTTCTGATGGCCATCTGTATCCGATAAAAATATACTTATTTGATTGTTCAATATGCGTATTAACATATTCATAAATCTTTTTGCACCCGCTCTCTGTATCCGATGGTGTAGAACTATATCCATGAATATTGATAATTATTTCTGGGTCGGGGCTTGATTGCAAACTTTGAGAAATTTTCTCAATCATGTGTTGGGTTGAAGGTTCAGCTTCTCCATCATTGAGATTAAAAAACTTTTTATTCGCAACTGATGAGAAATACCTATGAGAATTGTCTTCTTCTGTCTCAACGTTCAGTTTCGCAGTACTAACTACTAAATAACCAGGTATTTTTTCTTGATTAGTTTTTTTAAATTCGTAAATTTTATACGGTTGATTGTCTGGCAGACTCTGATTATCAGGATAAGTCATTAGGTCTATTTCCTTTGACAATTTATATTCAGTATATCGCGATCGCTTTTTGGTAATATAAGAATCATATTTGATTTTTGAACAAAATTAAGTATTGTAGTGGCGTGGCAAGGCTAAATTTGTGCATTAACAAACTCTTGTGGGATGGGCTTCTAGCCCGTCCTAATTGGCGGGCATCTTGCCCGCTCCACAAGAAAATTTATTGCAACATTTTAGTCTTGACACACTACTACGTATCTTTTCAGAAATCAAATACTAGTCCTATATCGGGTCAGCCTGCATAAATACTGAGTTCACTCAGTACTTATATGAGTGATTTATAAGCAAATAATCCTTAAAACTGAAAAATTTTTGTGATTAAAATTCCAATTTTATAGAGAATTCTCCGTTTCAGGAAGGACAATTGTAATTCCATATTTTGGAGCAGTTGCTAATATCCTGTCAATCACTTCTTGAGTTATAGGTAACGGTGGAACTGATGAATTCTCTACTTTAGTTCCGACTTGTGCAAAAAACTTTTCTATTCCACCTGGAGTAGCCCAAATCAGCATTTTAGCTGGTGCAGAACCAATATTTTTAAAACTATGGAGTTGACCTATAGGAGAATGCAAGAATGTTCCGGGAGTTGCTAGAACTGTTTGTTCATCAAGATAAAACTCAATCGAACCTTCAAGAATGTAGAATGCTTCGTCTTCTCGACTATGAATATGTGGCGGCGGGCCTAGTTGGGGTGCAAGTACTACTTCAAACAGTGCATACTTGCCATCTGTTTGTTCGCTCGTAGCTTTAAAGGTAGCTACATCGCCTGCTACTGAATAACTATCACCATCACCTAGTTGTGATAATATCCCATGATTAATTGTCATTTTCATTATCTCCTGAGTTTCATGACAAACAGATTGCCATGCTTGCACAAATCACTAAAACACAGCCTAGCTATGATTCAAAAGCCCAGTAATTAAGCTCCAATGTGCTACCCACTATTATTTTCCGAAAAGTAATTAGGATAATTATTTCATGCTAAAACTGATATTTACCGAAGGCTTCTATCTAAAGAATTAGTTGTTTTCTGCCTATGGTTGCCTAACGAGTATCAAAAAATTCCCCGTCTATTTGCTGCAAAATACTCCCCAATTTTGGTCAAGATTTGCGATAACACTATTCGATTGCATATTGCTTGCTCTTCCCTTTTTTGTATTTGCAGATAATCCATAAAATATTATTGTTAGTTATGAATGGAACATAAATAGATAACGGAGGCGGCAGATCGTGAACGACTGGAATTTGCCCTGGGAAGGTGGATGCCGTTGCGGACAGATACGGTTTCAGGTGAGTGCCCCGCCTCTGCTGACAATGGCTTGCCACTGCACGGGTTGTCAGCGAATGACCGCCAGCGCTTTTTCTTTAAGCGCCGCGATCCCAAGCGTTGGGTTCTCAGTACTGAAAGGTCAGCCGACCATTGGCGGTTTGCACGGCGCGACCCGCCATTACTTCTGCCCGCACTGCATGAGTTGGATGTTTACTCGCCCGGAAGGAATAGACGAGTTCGTTAACCTTCGCGCAACGATGCTGGACGATGCGTCATGGTTAACGCCTTTCATCGAAACTTGGACGAGGGAAAAGCTGCTATGGGCGATGACCGCTGCGGTTCATAGCTTCGAGACTCTGCCCAATTACGAAGACTATGCTTTCCTGATAGAAGAATACGCCAAGCAAGCGTCGAAACCTGCACGATGACGAACCGTTTTGGAACGGATTTACGGCTGGCTCTCGGTGCGATCGCTCACAAAACCGCTCCCCCAAAGACTAGTGGCGAATACTTCGGTCATCAACTCAAACGGTTGCAGTCAGGCTTGGGGGATTTTAGCCACAAAAGTTAATAAACTTTAGCGTTGAACTGAAGCTTGCTTTAGCGGGGTTCCATTCCAAGAGAAAGTAGGTTCGCCCTCGCAATAGCTCCATCTTGCTTCCCAGGGCATGGGAAAATTAGGAACCAGAAAGCGGATTGAAAATCGTCCCCAGGTGTTGCTCAACTTGCCTGACCCATCTTCTCGTGACGTGTCACATTTGACATTGGAGTTACCAACCCAATAGCCATGATAAATTCCACGATTGCTGGATACTCCAGCTAGCCCTTCAATGAAGATAGTTCCTCCTGGATAAGTCCATATAGCAGTTTTACCGCGATCGCTTTGATAGACCACCCTGCCATAGCCGCTATTCCACACTTCATCTGCAAGCGCAATTTTTGGCACAGCAGCCAAAACAAATACTGCACTGACAATTACTAGTTGCTGAAGCTTCATTGTACTCCTGATTTCTAGTAAGCGTATAACACTATACACAGATGATATCGTTTATGGTCATAAAACTAACAATATTTAGCTATTGACTTCTTCATCATGTTCAATCACCTCAGATTTATCTTGTAATGGCTTCACTACCCGTGCGATCGCTTCTTGAATAAAAGCTTTAATAAATTCATCTCGGCGATTAATTTGAAACTGTTTCTGCACAACTTCCGTCATTCCCCCATCACCCCAATCTTGATCGTGACGAAAATATTCAATAAAACTTTTACCAGCAATTCGCGTTAAATAAGCTGCTGTCACGCCTTGAATTGCCCTACCAACCAGAAAGGTAGCAACATTGAGTTGCAAGGCTGTAGATAATAATTGAATTGCTCCTTTAACAATGCCCAAACTGGCGATGGTTTTCGCTAAAGAAAGAGCTAATTCTCGTCCCCGTTCCATATTCAATTCACAGCCATACACTCTGCCAATTTCTACAACCATTTGAGCGTTAACTGCGGCTGTGGCTAATAAATCTACAACTGGTATCGGCGTAACTGACACCACACCAGCGCCAATCCATTGAAACCGTTCTACGATTTTGTCAGCTTGACGGCGACGCTGGCCATCAATGAGTTTTCGCGCTTCATCTCCCAATCGCAGAGATTGCAAAAGAATATTATCCGCCACCAAATCTTCCCCCTCGGCACGCAAAACAGCAGCCGTGCGCCGTAGCAAAGGAACAATATCCGGTTCCGGTTGGAAGGTTTCGCCAGTTTCTAGTTGTGCAGGTTGGGGATTGGCAGCGATCGCTACCACATCATTAGTAGCAATAAATCCCCGTACGCGTTGACGCAATCTCGCAAGGATGGATTCTTTATCTTCATCTGTATATAAATCAGTTTTGTTGAGAACTAAAAGCGATCGCTTGCCAATTTCTGCTAACCCCCGCAACGGCTCATATTCTGAGCGTCGTAAGTCATTATCTACCACAAACAACAGTAAATCTGCTTCTGTCGCCAGTTCTCGCGCCATCTGTTCCCGTTCCGTTCCTGCCACTCCTGCTTCTAAAATCCCCGGCGTATCTGTAATTAAAATCTTGCGTTCTAATCCCTTCAACCGCAGACAATAGGTTTCTCCAACCTGAGTTGTACCCATCGGTGCATTTACTTGACCGACCATACGTCCCATAATCGCATTAACTAGAGAAGTTTTGCCAGCACTCCCCGTACCAAATACCACTACTTGAATTTCACCCCGTGCGAGGTTGGCTTCAATCTCTCGCGATCGACTTAATAAAGCTTGGCGTGTGACTTCATCTTGAATTTGCGCTACCTGTTGCCGCACAGCCTGGAGAGTTGTAGAAGCTGCATCAGATTTGCCAGCCGGAATTTGGGCCGCAGTCGCTCGCTTTGGGTTGCGACGCGATCGCTTTTCTCCAGATTGAATCACCAGTACATAATAAACAAAAGCAGCAACCAAGGCTCCAATCAGGAGAATTAGCAGCAACAACAGTAAATTGCCTAGCAACGGCGAATAGGATAATTGCCAATAGAGGCGTGACAGGGAATCAATTAGCCATAGGGCTAGCCCCAAAATGACGATCAGACCGACAATCAGCGTTACTAGGCGTGACAGAGGCATGGCTGGGAAGGTTTAGTAAGTATTCAGTAGGCAGATGCTTCTAATCTTAATAGTTTCAGCATTTTTTACCAGAGTAAGGGACTTCCTTATATTCGTGTCCGGTTAAAGACTTATTATTGAGAGCGCAGGGAGCAGGGGGAGAAAGAGTTTTCAGGTTTTTACACAAATGCAGGAATCATAGCTAATCAGCCGGATTTGGTATTAAAGCAACTGTTGCATCATGAGTTGTGCAAATAGCCCTGATTGATTTCCTAGTTCAACAAAACTACCCTGCTGCACTACTTTGCCATTTGCAAGTACGTAAATTCGGTCAGCGTTTTGAATAGTACTGAGGCGATGGGCGATCGCAACCCTAGTTACCTTCAGCTGTTGTAAACTTTCACTGACAATTGCTTGGGTTCTGTTATCTAAAGCGCTAGTCGCCTCATCGAATAGCAAAATCCGGGGTTTCAACACCAACGCCCTAGCAATCAACAGCCGTTGTCGTTGTCCGCCAGAAAGATTACTACCTCCCTCACTGACGATTGTATGCATCTGCATCGGCATTGCTGCAACATCATCTGCTAAACCTGCCATCTGGGCTGCTTGCCAAGCTTCGTCCATCGTCACCAAGGCACCACTGGCAATATTCTCGAAAATAGAAGCTGACATCAACCGACTATTTTGGAGTACCACACCCAATTGACGGCGTACAGCATGGACATCCAAAGAAGTTAAGTCTTGCTCGTCGTAGTAAATTGTGCCAGATTTCGGTAATTCAAACCCCAACAGTAACCTCAATAAAGTTGATTTACCGCTGCCAGAAGGCCCAACAATGGCAATAAATTCTCCTGGTTCAGCACGAATGCTGACATCATCTAACGTCAAGGGACCATCGTCACGATAGCGGAAAGTTACCCGATCTACAACTAATTTGCCCGATAACCTACCCGGATCTGCTTGAGCGGAACTAATTTCCGGTTCAGCTTGCAAAATTGGTTGGGCCCGTTGCCACAAGGGTAAAACTTGCAAAACTTCCACAACTGTGCTGCTTAAGCTAGTGGCTCCGTTAATAAACGTGCCAAAAGCAACGTTGAATGCTAAGAAAGTGCCAGTGGATAAACCACCTCCTCCAGGAGTTTGGGATTGCCCAATTAAGCTAGTAGCAAACCAGAAGAGGGCAGCAGTGGTTAACACAGGTAATACTTGATTGATTACCGCGAGGCTATCTTCAATGCCTTGGGTACTCAGCATTAATTTTAGTTGATGCGTATACTGTTTACCCCAGTAGGCGAAGGCGCGGGTTTCAGCTTTGGCGATTCGGAGTTTGGCAACTCCATTAATTAATTGCACCATCACGCCAAAAATTTGTCCTTGTAGCTCTAGTAATGGGCGAACTTTACGGACAATAAGACTACCAGAGATGATAGTGACGGCAATATTTACCAGTGCCACTGCACAAGCTATGAGAGCTAAGGAAACATTGTAGTAAAATAACAATCCCAGATTCAATAAGGAAAACAAACTGGAGAAGATTGTTTTTAAGACTGTGTTACCCAGTCGCTGGCGGATTTGAGTAATAGCCGTGACTCTAGAATCCAAGTCACCAACTGAGAAAGAGCGAAAAAAGGAAGCCTTCAAGTTTAACAATCGATCCCACACTGCGGCTTGGGTAGAGGAATCGGCAAAAGTTTCCAACCTAATGGTGGCAAACCCAACGGCTAGCTGAAATAGCGTTCCACCAAAGGCAGCAGCCACCAAAGCAAGAGCAATTTGGCTCAACAAGCCTCGATTAGCATCTGGGATGGCTTTGTCGATCAGGATAGCTGTAGCTTGAGGTGTCAGCATTCCTAACAGGCTAACGCTTATTCCCATTACTACAACTATAATTACTTCTTTGTAATGTCCTTGGAGGGCAAACTGAAGTAAATCAAAAGTTTTCAGCTTTTTATCAGGTAAAGGTCGATAAAATGCGTAGGCAGTCTTAGCTAAAACTGCTGCTATCTGAGCATCGACAGAGATCGGCGTTCGTTCCCCAGGAACGTAGAGTTTGTAATGTGTATCAGACACTGGTAATAGTGCCACTGGCCGTTTATCTGCAAGTGTAAATGCCAACATCGGCCCGCAATCCTTTTGCCACCAACTGTCCCGTAACTGAATCCGTCGTAAGCGGATACGCGAAGCACGAGCGATCGCTTCTACAGGATCTTGGATTCGATTAGAATCTTCTGAGGCAGCTGGCGGATGAATCTTAATTCCCAATGCTCGTCCCACAGCACCAGCAGCAATTAGTAAGGCTTGGTTTGGGTCAGTTGCATCAAGATTACTACTGAATCCGAAACTATTATCTAGCCCGTCTGATTTTGGCTGTGGCAATACAGATGCTAATTCTGCTAACGTCTCTTGCATCACTTGGCTCTCAAGACGTTCTCTGGCTTGAAATCTCAGTAATTCGGCATCCATCTCTTGCCGTTGCAGCAGATTAATGCAGTGGAGGAAGTAAGTTTGTAGTTGGGACAAACCACCTAACAAGAAATTGATATCTGCGATTTGGGCGGTGTTAACACTTTTCAACTCCACAGTGTTATCTGCTTGTAACCACATATTTTCAGCCAAAGGCAACATTCCAGAGGCAGAAGTTAAGGCCAGTTCCTCAAACCCCATCCATCTAGCACGCCCTTGGAGAATTTGCACCCACGATATTTGATGCGGCTGGAAGATTTGGTCTTCGACTAAGGAGAACTGGCGGGTTTTTGGCAGCGATGTTGGTATAGTTGGCGTAGCGATCCCAGCAAGTACCGAACCTAATTGGTAAATCCAGCGTTCTATCAGAGTTACTACTTCTTTATTAGCGTCAGCAAACAACTGGTTAAAGTCTGCTCTGGATACTTTGAGAATTTCTGTCTCCTCAAGTGACACTGCTAAAACCTCTTGCTGCTTGCCCTCTAAACTTGGTGCGATCGCAAACATCGCCTGTCCAGCTGTGCTACTAAATAAATAGCGACGAGTGCCTTCAGGAATGCCATTATTAACTGCGATCGCAAATAGCGCCAAGTAACCAGATTTCACTAGCCAAATTGTTTCCGGGTCATCTAGCAGTAGCGATTCATTGCATTGAAAACGATAGTGTTGTCCTTTGAGATTTGCAAAGGATAACAGAGATGAAGGAGACACAGGGGACAAGGAAGTAATTTCTTCCCCTGCCTCCCCTGCCTCCCCTGCTCCTCTGCTCCCACTTCGGCTACGCTCAGTGACCACCTGCTCCCCTGCTCCCTGCTCCCCTGCCTCCTCTGCTCCCTCACTGCGAATTAATTGTAAGTACGGCCCTTGAACTTGTTGTAATTGTGCATGGCTTCCCCGTTGGACTATCTTGCCGCGATCGAGGACAATAATTTCATCACAATCTCGGATAGTCGAGAGTCGATGCGCGACGATGATGCAAGTGCAACCGCGCAACCGCAGATTACGACTGACATTCTTTTCTGTTTCGGCATCCAGGGCGCTGGTGGCTTCATCCACGATCAGGATACTGGGATTATTCACCAAAGCACGGGCAATTTCTAGCCGTTGTCGCTGACCACCACTCAAATTAGTAGCACCTTCTAAAAGGTCAGCATGATAGCCTCCAGGTAGTGAAAGGATTACATCGTGAAGCACTGCGTCTTGACAAGCTCGGACAAGATGACTCTCAGGTATGGTAGTATCCCAAAGCGTCAAGTTGTCTCTGACGCTGCCAGCAAATAACAAAATCTCTTGTTCTACGACAGAAATAGAATTGGCTAGTATCTGGCGAGAAATTTGCTCTCTAGGTTTGCCGTCAAATCGAATTTCTCCCTGCCACGGTTCGTACAGCCCACATAAAAGTTTGGCAACAGTAGACTTACCAGAACCACTCCCACCCACCAAGGCAACTCGCTGTCCCGGCTGGAGCGAGAGACTAAAATTTTCAATTAGCGGCGGGGCAATTTGACTATAGCCAAATGTCACATTGCGTAATTCAACATACCCCTGGAGTTTGGGAAGAGGGTAGGGAGATAAGAGAGACAAGGAGGTAATTTCTTCCCCTGCTTCCCCTGCTCCCCCTGCTCCCCCTGCCTCCCCTGCCTCCCCTGCTCCCACTTCGGCTACGCTCAGTGACCACCTGCCCCCCTGCTCCCTGCTCCCTGCCCCCCTGCCTCTTTCCTGCAACTGTCGGTCAATGGGGTTACGCAAGACATCATCAAGGCGAGTCAGATTACCTTCCATCTCTTGAAGTTCGCTTCCCAGGCTGATGAGATTACTGACTGGGGCGAAAAACCTTTGCATCATGCCAAGAAAGGCTATTAACATACCGATGCTCAAGGCTCCATCCATGACTCGCAAACCGCCTACAGCTAAAAGCAGCATGGAAGCGATCGCTGACAGAAAAGATGGTAAAACACCTATTGTCTGGTTTGTTTCTTCTAATTCCTGGTGGGTGTTGATCGCTTTGGCATAATGACCCGCCCAGCGAGAGAAGAAATCTGACTCTAATCCAGATGCTTTTAGCGTCTCCATACTCTGAAGACCAGAAATTTCGACGCCGCGAACTTTTCCCTCTTCTTGGATGAGTTTGATATTGGCATCTGTGCGCCGCCTTCTCACCCACTGTAAGGCGGCAAGGTTGATCGCGACAAAGGCGATCGCAATTAAAGTTAGTACAACATCATATTGCAGCATCACTACTACATATATAAATACTGATACTGTTGCGATCGCAGTAGTCGCTAATTCACCAGAAAGCATATTGGCGATGCTGTCGTTGAGTTGTATGCGGCTACTGATTTCTCCGGCATACCGCTGATCGTAAAAACTAATGGGTAGGCGTAAAATGTGCCACAGATACCGACTCTCCATACCCACGGACAACTTAATTTTCATTTGACGCAAAAACTGCAACTGTAGCAGCGTCAAAAATCCACTGAGTCCGGCTGTAAAGATCATGCCTAAAATTAGGGGACGCAACCACTCATACCGATGCTCAATCAATATGTTGTCTACAAATACCTGGGAAAATGCAGGTATGGCCAGTCCCGGAATTACTAACAAAAATCCTGCCAGCACGCAGTAAAGTAATGCGCCAATGGAGCCTTGCAACCGCGACCATAAAGCTAAGATTGTGCTAGGCTTGCGTCCTCCGCGTTGAAACTCTAAACCAGGCTCTAGAACTAGCACTACACCTGTGTAAGCGCCGCTGAATTCTTCTAAGGAGACGATGCGCCGTCCAGTAGCAGGATCGTTGAGATAAACTCGCTGTTTGCCGATTCCTTCTACTACTAAAAAATGGTTAAAGTTCCAAAATACAATGTAAGGAAATTTTAACTGCGACAAGCCAGCTAAGTTGGTTTTAAAGCTTTTAGCGTTGAGTCGATAATTTCTGGCAGCCTTCAAGATATTTAAGGCACTAACTCCATCCCGCGAGACACCGCACGCTTGCCTCAGTTCTGTTAGTGGGACAATGCGATTGTAATAACCCAGAATAATACCCAAAGCAGCAGCGCCGCATTCTACTACCTCCATTTGCAGCAGAGTAGGGGTGTGACACCGCTTGTTTTTAGGCGTTGGCTTTACCCACCGCAGGCATCGCTCTAATATATTTTGCAGATTTCTTTGCAGATTTTGCCAGAACATAAAAATATTTTTTAAAATTTGGACTTTGGCTTAATTTATTAGACCTCTTGCAAAAGTCTCTAACACCCCTCCCCGCAAGCGGGGCTACGGTGTACACACAAGTCTTATAGAGTTGCCCCAGAGCCTTTTGATCCCCCCAACCCCCCTTAAAAAGGGGGGCAAAAGTCTCTTAAAGTCCCCTTTTTTAAGGGGGATTTAGGGGGATCTCCAACGATTTTGGGTCTGTACAGAGATGTGTGTACACCGTAGGCAAGCGGGGAGGGGAGACAAAGCGTAGCTTTGGCGGGGTGGGGTTCTTTCTTATTTTTGATTTATGCAAGAGGTCTATTGATATAAAAGTTACTTTCAATACGGTTCGGATAAGCATTTTGAACTAAGAATTGGTTTGGGGAAAAGGTTAAAGGGTAAGGGTTAAAGGTTTTTTCTTTCCCTTTTCCCCTTCGCCTTTCCCCTTTAACCGAACCGTATTGAAGTTACTTTTGGTTGGCGCAAAGAAGTAGCCAGCACTTAGACACTTTTCGGTTTCTCTACGAGACGCTGCGCGTTAGCGGAGCTTTCGCTTTAGCGATACACTCAAGGCAAGAAGCTACTTCTCTGCTCGGCGTTATCTTCATTGCTTTGAGGCTTTAGATACATCCCTGTTCCCAGTTCCGTTCTGAAGTCTTGATTGTATTGATTAAGCCAAATTAATAAGCAAAATGCCTGAATGCTTTCTCATTTCGGTAGATTCAGCAAACAAAAAGGCATATTGCTTTCTCATTTTGCTTAAATGCTTTCTCATTTCGGTAGATTCAGCAAGCAAAAAGGCATATTGCTTTCTCATTTTGCTTAAATGCTTTCTCATTTCGGTAGATTCAGCAAGCAAAAAGGCATATTGCTTTCTCATTTCAGTAGATCGCGTATTCATTTTGATGTTTTCTGCAAATAATTAGATACATTGCTTTCCCAGTACGCCAGAATGCATTCTCCTTTAAGTGATTTCGCACTTTAATACAGCATCAAGGTTGATTCAATAGGTAAAATTTTCAATAATTTCTTTTACATTCCCCTAGTCCCCAATATTACGAAATGCCACTCCAGGATCTTAGAATCGGCAGCACAAAAGTAATCGGGGCGCGTTCTTCCACGGTCACTTGTACTGAGGTAGTAGTTCCAGAAGTGACTTTCATCTGTGGCCCTTGAGAAGAAGACCATTTGTAGGCGCTGAAGGTGGAATTGTCTGGTTGCAGTCGCGCAGTAATTAGCATCTGTGGCCCTTGTGACATCAAAGCTTCCACGAATTCAGAATTGCCGACTACACTTAATGCACCTTCTTTAGTCACAGGAAAAGCTGAGACATCTGTGACAGCACCGATGATGCCACCAAAGCGTTCGCGTTGCACTGTACTAGGTGTAACTTGTAACTTCATCCCTGGTTGAATTTGCTTGCCATCGCCAACAGGAAAAAATGCCACACTCACAGGTTGAGCCAATCGCTTTTGTGCGGCGATCGCTCCTATGGGTGTACCCTGTAAAACAACCTGTCCGGGACTTGCGGAGATTTCTAAAATTCGTCCAGAGTAACTGCTCTTGACTAAGCTGTTGCTTGATAGTTGCAGTGCTAATTGCACAATATTCCGCTGAACTTCCTGGATTTCTTTTTTGCGGTTGGTTACAGCTTCTAAGTCTTGTTGCGCCGCAGTCGCTTCTTTGCTATCTAGTTGTTTTAATTGCGCTTGCAAATCTTTAATTGAGTTCAAATTCTCTAGGTATTGTCGTTGGGCATCTGCTTCTTTGACATCTAGTTGCTTGAGTTGCGATTCGGCTTCATTAATTTGGGTAACAGCATTTAAGTAATCTTGCTGTGACTGTAAGACTGTATCGCCAGAAATTGCTCCCTCTTGTAATAGCTGCTGGCGGTTGGTCAATCTCTGTTTGAAGGTAGGTAAGAGATCCCGCAGTGCTTGTAAGCTTTGGGTTTGATTGGCGCGATCGCGTTGAATCGAATTTAGCCCTTTCTCTCTTAAAATCGGGGTGAGTTTCTGTACCGCCTGGAGGTTTTGCTGCAAAGATTGGCGTTGCTGTTTCATCGCTTCTTTGTCTGCGTTTTGCCGCTGCACTTGCACTAAGTTAGCAGCGCTATCTTCTGTTTGTAGTTGCCCTAATTTCGAGCGGACTAGTTGTAGCTGTTTCATCAGTTCGCTTTGGTCTAGTGTCGCCAGCACATCTCCTCTATTTACAAAGTCGCCAACTCGGACGTTGATTGTTCGCAATTTACCTGCGATCGGTGACTGGAATGAGGTAATTGTGCTGGGATAGACTATTATGCCAGTACCCGTTACTGTAATTGGAATTCGACCTAAAAAACTCCAAGTTAGCCCTGTTACCACCAAGGAACCAACAGCAACTAGAGGTAGCCACTTTTTCGGGCTGACTACCTGCATAATTTGATCTAGTTCTTCAGGCGAAGAAGCACGCTCTAAAGCTTCTTTGCGAAATAGGTCGCTTTTTTGATTAATCACTATAAATTATCCCAATTTGCATTGCATTCAGAAGGAATTGGGTATTAGGCTGACAACTGAATAAAAAATTACCTTCTGTCTTCAGCGGAAGGCGGATATGTTTTGTTTGCTTTGGCATACTAATATTCAGATGCAAAAATCAACCTACCATCTGATGAAAGGTCGAAAGCTGAGAAAATCAAATTTTTTATTTTTAAATTTTGCGATTTTGCGTAGACGAGAGTAACTTCTGTTAAAGTAACGATTTTGTAATTTTTATATGAAAACATTGACGGGTGGGTAAGAAGTAAGGGATAATAATGATTGGTCGCTTACCTTTTGACCTTTCGTTATTATCCGGCTTACACCCGCCAATGTTCGTGTAACGTTGTAAAGGGTTGTGATGCCAATAATAGCCAGACCACTATGTTATAAGATGTCTGTAGCTTATTCGTAAGGGTCGTTTGTAGTCCTTTGTCAGTTGTTCGTAGCAATTGGCAAAGGATTACTGTTTAATAACTGTCCTAACGAAATAATGCATAGCTTTCATGCTTACTAGCTTAGTGCTGTTTTGATTTGTATCATCGTTACAAATCATGATATAGAAATTTTTGGCAATACAAACACTGTTAAAGTGACTTTTGGTTGAGGTGGTAACTCAACATGAGCGTACTATGGAGATAAACTAGTATTTATTAATACTAGAAGCGCACGCGGTCTCTGCTATTATCAATCCCTTGATTTGATTTTTGAATAACCTTAGCATCTCCTCCACCAATTGCTATTGCAACACCAACTTGATTGGATACTTGTACGTTTCCACCTTTGGCTTTAACGTCAATTTTAGCCTTGGTATCGATATCTACACTTCCGCGTCCACCGCCGACAATTCCACTGATTTCTTCATCAGCTAATTCGGTCATAACTGCGAGTGTTTCTTGTTCAAGTGTTACAACTGACATAAAAATTCCTTCCTTGTACAAAATGGTTTTGGAACAGTGAAATAGTAACTCAACATGAGCGTGCTATGGAGATAACCTAGTACTTATTAGTATTAGAAGTACACACGGTCTCTGCTGTTATCAATCTCTTGATTTGAATTTTGATAAACCTTAGCATCTCCTCCACCAATTGCTGATGCGTTACCAACTTGATTGGATACTTGTACGTTCTTACCTTTGGCATTAACGCCAACATTGGTTCTGTTATCGATATCTATACCGCGTCCACCGCCGACAATTCCACTGATTTCTTCATCAGCTAATTCGGTCATAACTGCGAGTGTTTCTTGTTCAAGTGTTACAACTGACATAAAAATTCCTTCCTTGTACAAAATGGTTTTGGAACAGTGAAATAGTAACTCAACATGAGCGTGCTATGGAGATAACCTAGTACTTATTAGTATTAGAAGTACACACGGTCTCTGCTGTTATCAATCTCTTGATTTGAATTTTGATAAACCTTAGCATCTCCTCCACCAATTGCTGATGCGTTACCAACTTGATTGGATACTTGTACGTTCTTACCTTTGGCATTAACGCCAACATTGGTTCTGTTATCGATATCTATACCGCGTCCACCGCCGACAATTCCACTGATTTCTTCATCAGCTAATTCGGTCATAACTGCGAGTGTTTCTTGTTCAAGTGTTACAACTGACATAAAAATTCCTTCCTTGTACAAAATGGTTTTGGAATAGTGAAATGTTTCTTTTCCTTAACCAAATAATAAAAATCTTTAGACATTAAAATAATAAATATCTGAGGATTTTTATTATCAAATTTGTTTTTTGCAGCACATTAAATTAGTGTGCGTAACAACATTTGTTTTTGGTTTGTTTGGTAATTTCACTATGTTTAAACAATACAGTTTTTTGAAAGAATTTTATATAAAGAAATGATGAAGTTATTAAATAGTTTTTTAAAGATTAATATTTTAAGAAATATCAAACATCGGCATTTATTCAAGTTAATAAAGGTAGGATAAGCCGATGGTATATCTAAAAATAATTTTGCTAAAAGTTACTATAGGTATTACAAAATCTTGCCGAATAAGCAACGGTTGACATATTAAGTTATTCATAAAAATAATATCCCCAACTTCTAAAGAAGTTGGGGATACGCACCTTTAATTGGGTACATAAAACGTGAGTTGAATTTGAGTTATACCAATTCTGTATGAAGATGCGCCAAGCTATATAAGAAACGAACTGCATAGACGCAAAGGGGCTTTCTACAGGGTAGGATGCATACTCCTACAAATAAGCAAGCTACGCGCAGCATCTCGTCAGAAAAGTACACAAAGGAAGAAAGAAAATTTGACGCAACCTCACAAATAAATGGTATTACTGTGAATGCTAAATGGCTGAAGTCACTGTTGAATCTATTGTTTGTGCAACTCCATTTATTAGTGTGAATCTTCTTCTTGTGCGTGTTCTTTGCTTAGTTTTCGTATTCACAATATCCTGATTGGAGTCTTGAACAACAGCATCATTTCCATCAGTTGAAGTCGCATTTATCTGTGATGAAAAATCTAAAACAATACTAATACCTCCCACTATTCCTTTTAATTCGCCATCTATCAGTTCCTCGACAATAACTTTTCGATTACAGGTGGATTGAAAACTCACTTGATTGATAGTAGTCATAAATTTCTCCAGAAGTATGCAGACATGTTGTGTCTGAGATGTATTTACAAATAGCAGCTTATTTAATAATTTGTCAACAGATTATAAAAAATATCTTACTTTTCCCAACTAACTTACTTTTCTCATTTTTTAATTTTCACTTCTCTAATTTTTTCTAGTTTTATTACTAATATTTCTAGAATACACAAGCTTCATATTACGATTTTTCATCAAAAAAGATTGTCGTCTAGTATTTACCATCCGACAAACGTGAATTATCAAATAAAAGCTGTAAAAACATTTGTTCGATGTTTGCCAAACTACTGCTAATGTTGGCAGCATCACGCATCTTTATTACGGCACAAAACCGCTAAAATCTCAAATCTTCAATCTCAATTCAAACTTTTGGTACAAATAGGTTCTTTATAAACACAGAAGTTACATGAGAAAATTCAGAAGTCAGAATATTCTGACTTCTGGCTACAGTAACAAACAATGAGGAGTGTACAATTGGTGTTATACTAAATATGGTTTGAGCGACAAAGAAGGTGAATTTGTAGTATTTTTTTGGTCAAAAAACTTTTATAAAAATTACAACCTTTACAGGCTAACATTTTTATATTATCTGCTTCCTTGACTTTATTTACTTCTCAAAAATCACCTTTAGTTGTTTTATGATATTAATTCGCTCAAATTCACCTCATGTATTAGAAATGACATTTCTTAAACTTTACTTTCGTCGAATTACTATCCAACAAAATTCTGGAGAGATACGCCCAAGTCTGAGACTAAACCGGCCACTTTTCCGAATAGCCCGTCAAACAATCCTCCTCCCACTACTCCGTCTAATTCTTCCTCATTAATTTCTTCCAAAATGATTTCTTGATTGTTGGGTTGTGTCAAGTTTTTATCGTTAGTCATAATTTTCTCCAGAAAGTGTTTAGTAGGCATTTGTGCCTTGGATGTACTTATAAATATCAATTTTTATAAAAGCTTGTCAACGGTTTTTATAAAACATCCTACTTTTCCTACTTTTCCTGTTTTTCCTACTTTTCCTACTTTTAAAACCCACTTTTCTTACTTTTCTTCCTAGCATTTTCAAGATGTCCAACACCCGATAAAACACATATTCTCATACCAAAGGAAGATGTTTTATATAAAATTTTGCCTGTTTAGTCGATCTGCTTTGAGTTTTTATGTAAAACGGTAGATTTACAAACAAAAGTTTGTACAGTTTATTTACATTGAGCATAGAAAAATAAATATAGCTTATATCAAAAGACTGATTTTTTAGTTTTCAACTAGTAATTTAGTATTGTTTGGCAAAGGATGCAGGGGAGGAATTTTGTCAAGTGCTAAATCATCCCGCTTTCTCTGCAATGCCAAAAATTGCAACAATGTCAGAATCGGTCTAGATCAATTCTGGCAATATTTGAATATGCAGACTATTACCAAAAAGTCAATAAATAAATCTTGGGCTGGTGCGATCGCAGAACCAGCAAAAGAATTTCCCCTTACTCAGCTATCAATTATTTCTGGTAAAATTCCAGATGGCTTGCGTGGCACTCTTTACCGCAATGGCCCCGCACGGCTAGAACGCGGTGGTAATCGTGTTGGACACTGGTTTGATGGAGATGGGGCAATTCTCGGCATCCATTTCACAGATGCAGGAGCTAGCGGAGTCTATCGCTATGTGCAAACAGCAGAATATCTAGCTGAAACTCAAGCAGATAGATTTCTTTATGGTGTCTATGGGATGCATCCACCAGGCCCCATCTGGAAGCGCTGGGGTCAACAGATCAAGAATGCAGCGAATACCTCAGTGTTGGCTTTACCCGATAAATTATTGGCTTTATGGGAAGCAAGCAATCCTTATGCCCTTGATTTGCAAACTTTAGAAACGAAGGGATTGGATGATTTAGGCGCTTTGGATAATGGATTACCTTATTCTGCTCATTACAAACGCGATTCCCAAACAGGCGAGATTTTTAACTTTGGAATCAGTATCGGAAGTTCTGTACAACTGAATCTCTACAAAAGCGATGCTACTGGCAAAATTATCCAAAAAACTGCTTTTAAGTTAGATCGCTACTCGATAATGCATGATTTTGTTTTGACTCAAAAGTATCTAGTGTTTTTCATGCCACCAATGCGGATGAAAATGCTGTCACTTTTGTTAGGTTTGACTACCTTTAGTGAATCTCTGTTGTGGGAACCTCAATTAGGAACCCAGGTGTTAATCTTTGACCGAGAAAATTTATCTTTAGTTAGTCGTGGCGAAACCGATCCTTGGTTCAATTGGCATTTTGGCAATGGTTGTGAAGATGAAGACGGTTCCGTGGTTCTAGACATGGTGCGATATGCAGATTTTCACCAAACTGATGAATATCTCAGAGAATTTGCAAGTGGTGAGACGCACACAGTAACTCAAGGAACATTGTGGCAAGTCCGCCTCAATCCTCAAACTGCTAAAGTTATAGAAATGCAGGAAGTTGTCAACCGCAAGTGTGAATTTCCTGTAGTGCAGCGAGCGCAAGTTGGGCAACCTTGGCGCTATACTTACATATCATTAATGCCCCAAAGAGGGGATACAGACAAAGAATGGTTTGGTGCGATCGCCCGCTTCGACTACAAAACTGAAACCCTCACCGAAGCAGACTTAGGAGAAAACCGCTATCCTTCAGAACCCATCTATGCCCAAGATGTCCAAAACTCCGAGCAAGGCTGGGTGCTAACTGTTGTATACGATGCTAATACTCATAGTAGTGAAGTTTGCGTATTTGATAGCGATCGCCTGGATGCAGAACCCGTTTGCAAACTAGGATTACCTAGCGTCATTCCCCACAGTTTCCACGGCACTTGGAACCCAGCTTAACAATTTGGGGAATGAAGCAGGGGAGAAATCAATTCAAAATTCAAAACTTGTACTGAGCTTGTCGAAGTATTCAAAATTCAAACATTTTAGAACTTCTGCCTCCTGCCTCCTCTTTCCCAATGCCCAATACTTCGACTACGCTCAGTACAAGTGTCCAATGCCCAATTCACTCTCATCTTTGATAATTGCTAAGTGTAAAAACGTAGTATCCTACATATTGGTATCTAAAAATAAGTCCAAAATCATGAGGAGAAACCGGATAGCATTACTACTTAGCGGAGTGATTGTCAGCTTTGGACTGTCATCATTGTTAGCTCAAGCACAACAAAAGGTTTCTGATGCTCAAGTTGCGGCAATGGTAGAGGCGCTACGACTAGCTGCACCGCAGACCGGCACCGCAAATGATGGACTTTACAGTGAATGGCAAGTTAAACCAGAAACCTTAAAAGGCTGGTCGAAATATTGTCTTAAACAAGAACTAACACCAACGCAGTTTGAAAATAGTCCCGCAAAAGCACGCCAAGTTGTATCTTGCATCACGCGCCGTGAGTTTAACAAGCAATTTCTTGCCAACAGTAATAATGAAACCGCTGCTGTGCGTGGCGTCGGTTGTTGGTGGATGACTGGCAGCTATACAGGCTGCAACAGTGGATTTACTGCTACATATCTTCAAAAAGTTGTGGGTTTTTACCAGCAGCAGCGTTCAAAACCAAAAACTACTCCATAGACATCACCAAATTAGGGACTTCCAAGTAAAAAAATATTCCATAGCAGAGGGACAAGGAAGACAACGGGGACAAGGGGGACAAGGGGGACAAGGAAGAAAGAAGTCTAGTTGAGTAGACAAATTGGATAATTTATTTTTTGGAGTTCCCTTAATCGCCGCGATGGTTATATCTAAACAAGGGATTGTTTGAACTTTGCTAATGCTGTTAGAATGCCTCAATGTCAAAAAAGCAACATCTATTAAACAAAAAACTCGGTTGGTCTTTGGATGAGCGAGATCCAAAGTTCATAGAATCTCTGATGCCCTTAGTTGGCTTTTTCTATCAGTACTATTTCCAAGTTCAAACTAGTGGCTGGGAGAATATTCCACCCCAGCAAAAAGTTTTGTTTGTTGGCTCGCACAATGGTGGACTCGCAGCCCCAGATATGGTAATGATGATGTACGACTGGTTCCGAAAATTTGGTGTAGAAAAACCAGTTTATGGTTTGATGCATCCCAAAGCTTGGCAGGTTAGCCCACCACTAGCGCAATTAGTCGCCAAAGCTGGAGCAATCATTGCCCATCCAAAAATGGCTTACGCTGCCTTACGCTCTGGAGCGAGTCTGCTAGTTTATCCCGGTGGAGCCGAAGATATCTTCCGACCGAATTATTTACGTAACAAAATTTACTTAGCTGGGCGACAAGGATTTATCAAGTTAGCGTTACGGGAAAATGTGCCAATTGTGCCTGTGATTTCTTGGGGCGCTCACGATACACTCATTGTTATCGCTGACTGCTACAAAGTTGCGCGGCAACTCCACGAATGGGGAATGCCTTGGCTATTAGGTATCGACCCAGAAGTTTTTCCAATCTATCTCGGACTGCCTTGGGGATTAGCAATTGGCCCATTACCCAATATTCCATTACCAGTGCCTATATATACGCGGGTTTGTCCGCCAATTGTATTTGAACGCTACGGTCGTCAAGCAGCTAGCGATCGCTATTATGTCAATAAATGTTATGAATTAGTTGTTAGTCAGATGCAGCAAGAGTTAGACAACTTAATAAAGCTAACTGCTCAGACTAATTCTCTTTGAATAGTTATGAGTTAAAAGTTTTGAATCTTTAATTTATCGCTCCAAACTCCTAACTCCTAACTGTTTTCCTAACCGCCGCTGACTGGCGGAATCAACACAACCTCATCTCCATCTTGCAGTAAGGTATCTGGTTCGACAAATATCAAATTAATTCCAAAACGGGTTATATCGCGCCATTGTGCGAGTTCAGGGTGTTCAGCTATGAGGCGATCGCATACTGCTTTGACTGGCATACTATTAGGAAATTCCAGCACTAATTCCGAAACCCTAAAGGCTTCTTGATAAGCAGCGAACAATTTGACGGTAACGGTGATTACAGATTTAGACATATAACATACTTTGGCAGTACGAGCAAGTGTCGCAGACAAGCCTCTCGTACCATTTTGTATAAGTTAAATTACGCATAGCGTCTCCTTTTGGGAGAAGAGAAGGCTTTACGCTGCGCTATCATCAATCTAAAATTGCAAATCTAAAATTCCAAATTGTTTGACTATTCAGCATTGAGGATTTTTGGTACTTTGAAAAATTCGCCTTCCTGTTCGGGCGCACTGTTGAGAATAGTTTCCCGGTCAGGATAGGGTTGCAATTCATCCTCTCGTGTGATGTTGCTGACATCAATTGCGCGTGTTGTTGGCAGCACATTACTGACATCAAGTTCATTCAATTGTTCGATATAGTCCAGAATACTTCCCAACTGAGTAGTGAATTGTTCCTCTTCTTCTGTAGTCAATTCTAAACGAGCAAGATTGGCTACTTTGTGAACTTGTTCTTGGTCAATCATAATTTGTCATTTGTCACTTGTACTGAGCGACTTGCCTTGAGCGAAGTCGAAAGGAGTCGAAGTATTGGTCATTGGTCATTGGTCATTGGTCATTAGTCATTAGTCCTGAGCAAATGACAAAGAACTAATGACTAATGACTAAAAGAATACGTCAATTTGCGATCGCCCGGTGGTTTTCAGCCAGTTTTGAGCTTCGATGTAGTTATTGGGAGCCATGCGAATAGCACGAATCCAATAGTCTGCTGCTTGGTCAAAAAGTGCTTCGCCAGCCTCGTCATCTCCAGCTTCTTTTTCTTTTTCGCCTTGGTAGTGATAAATTACAGCGATGTTGTTCAAGGCTTGGGGCATACGTGGATTCAACTCAATTGCCTTGTGATATAGTTCTAAAGCCTTGTTGTGGTCGCCATTGCTGGCATAGATTAGCCCCATATTGTAGAGTATATAGCCGCGATCGTTGGTATCTTCCTCTAGTGTTAAAGCTTCTTCATAGTATTCCAATGCCTCAGCATATTCGCCTTCCGCTTGGGCTGACATCCCATCTCGATAATAAACAAACGCTTCTTTAGCTTTTTTGTTAGCTGGCAGGATCTTCAGAATGATATCCGCCATCACAGTAAAGGATTTGTCAATAAAATTATCGTTCTTTTGTGTTCTTGGCATATTTCTCTCTGGGTATTGGGCATTGGGGATTGGGCATGGGGCATTGGGAAAACGCTTTTTATCCCCTTGTCTGCTTGTCTCCCCAATCCCCTAGTTCACTCAATAGTTAATTTAACTGATTTGCGGGGGCGTTCTTCTCACTGAGGGGTACGATACATTCTGAAGTATTATGTCGAGAGTTGTTTACCAAGGTGCTAACTGGATATGCAATCATTGCTGGCGCTGGATAAGGACGCAATAGCTGCTGTAGGGTTTGGGGCGTTTCTACTAGGGAATCTAGCCATAAATCGTAATCTTGTGGCTCCAGAATTACTGGCATCCGTTCGTGGATGGGTTGAAGTAATTCATTAGCTGCCGTTGTCAAAATTGTACAAGAAATTATTTCTTCGTTAGCAGGCGATCGCCATCTTTCCCACAAACCTGCAAAACCGAAGGGTTGCCCATCTTGGAGACGAAAATAAAATGGCTGCTTCTTACCTTGTTGGCGTTGCCACTCATAAAAGCCATCAGCTAGCACTAAACAGCGTCGGTGCTTAAAAGCCGAACGAAAAGCAGGTTTTTCAGCAACAGTTTCTGCCCTAGCATTAATCAGCTTTGCCCCCATTCCTGCATCTTTCGCCCATGACGGAATTAATCCCCAATGCAACTGCTTAAATTCTCGCTTTTTGTTGTCGGGATTTTGTAACACTGTCGCCACCATTTGCGTAGGCGCAATGTTATATTCTGCTGCCAAATCGGGAACTGACTCGACATGGAAAACTTCAGACAATCCTGCTGCCGAATAGTTTAGAGTAAATCTTCCACACATAGTTTTCTTTTCGACCATTAACTAAATTAAACATCTCAAACTAGAAATAAATAATATTTTTTTTATTTTCTCGAATAATTTCTTGTAGTACGTTCAGATACTAAATACAAAAAAAATATCCGGTTTTGGGAAAATCTTTTGGTAAGATATTGTATTTTGAACCTTCACTTCTCAACACATTCCTAACTGTATTTTAACATGGAACTACTGCATCTGTACGATTTTTTACCTTCTGGTCATGGTTATAAGATACGTCTTTTATTGACACAACTAGGTATGCCTTTTGAGAGGATAGAGCTTAACATCTTGAAAGGCGAGACTCGAACCCCAGAATTTTTAAGTAAAAATCCTAACGGTAAGATACCTGTCCTGGAAATCGAGCCAGGGAAATATTTGGCAGAATCAAATGCCATATTGGTTTATCTGAGTGAAGGTACAGAGTTTTTACCTTATGACCGTTTTTTACGAGCGCAGGTGCTGCAATGGTTATGTTTTGAACAATATAGCCATGAGCCTTTTATTGCTACATCAAGATTTTGGATTTCTATTTTAGGTAAAACTGAAGAATATAGTGAAGCTATCAAACAAAAACGCGAACCAGGCTATGCAGCACTTAACTTGATGGATAAACACTTAACTTCTCAAGATTTTTTTGTCGGAGAACGTTATTCGATTGCTGATATCGCTTTGTTCGCCTATACTCATGTAGCTGATGAAGGTGGGTTTGATTTAACACAATATCCTGCTATCCAAGCTTGGATAGAAAGAGTCAAAAATCAACCAAGGTATATCAGTATTACAGAGGCATGAATCAATTCAAAATTCAAAATTCAAAATTCAAAATTAAATATAGCCACCCACAATTAGAGCTGATTCGTAAAGAAAATCTTAAGGATACCCAACTCATTGCTGGGCATGACTTTCAGACAATTAACGCTTGATTGACTCAAATTCCTGAAACCCTTACGAGACAAAGACTTTACTCTAGTTTACAAATTAGCTCTTATTGTTTATAGTAGAGAATATCCTGGGTGGAATGTAGCTCATATTCAGAAAGCAGCAAAGTCTTCACAAAAGATATTATTAAGCAGCAGTTAGGTATTCGGATCGATTTCCATCAGCTTTTGCCGAGAAGAGAAACCTGACTTAATTCTGATATGAGACTTGGGTACATCAAATTTATCTGCTAGTAGTTTAATTAACTCTTCATTAGCCTTACCATCAACTGGAGGCGATTTTAAATAAACAGTCAGACTACCATCAGGTTGTTCTTCAATTTTTTGCTGTTTTGAATTAGGTTTCACCTTGATTTTTTTTTGCATAACTTATTTTGTGTAATTGTCGCAGCCATAACCAGCCCAAAACAGAACCCAATACATAATGAGGAAAATCCCACCAAACAAAGGTCGTACCAAGTAACAATTTACCTATCAAGGTGGCGCGCATTTGTTCTAATAGTGACGGATGCCAAAGTTGCAAGAATTCTAGTATACAGGTGATGACAAAAACCCATATAGGAATTTGGATTACTGCCGCCCGACTTCTGAAAAACCAAAATGCAAACAGACACCAAAATATTTCGTAAAATACAGCTGCTCCGTAGTCATTAAACCAGTGATGAGCAGGCCCATTATAATACTTAAACAAAAATCCCATCGGTACAACGATGAGTACAGAAATAATAATAAATATTGTTTGCTTACGGTATCGGAGCATTTCTATAGACTAGAGACTATCCAAAATTTTAGCAGCGGAATGACTATAAGTCTCGGCTGGGTACTGGGGAAGAAAACATAAGTACAATTTGGTTAGGGTCTAAATCCACATTCAAATTTTCAAGAGTCCAACTACCAAAAACCGCAGCGATCGCTAATTTCCAAAAAGCAGATAAAATTTTTGTAAAGCTCAAGTGTTGTTAAAGATAAAAATTCTTCTGGATATATATTAATTTAACTTATCGATTCAAAAAAATATTGTTTTAATATAAACTTTTCTTAATTAAACATAATAGTTCTTTAACAAAAAAAATTATATTGAAACCTAACTTAATGACAAAGCTCATAAAACTACAAAGCTGATAACATTAACCAAATAAACCAGTAGATTTTAAAAAATATTTAATTTTAGATTTAAAAACACATACTAATGTATTATCAATCATCTTGATTAAGTATTTTTAAGATTTTGTAAAGAACTTTATGTAACCTTGTACTTCATGATAATTAAATAGTTACAGTATGGGTTCAAAAAGTTGGAAACAACCAAAATATTTGACCTAATTACTTAATCATTTGCGTAATCAAGTAATGGATTGTCAGGAAATAAATTATCTAATTTTGTAGAGTAGGCGTTTCGCTTGCAACTAAGGGCTGGCTTTTCAGGTCAGCCCACAGTAAGTAGTTGGATATTTTTTATTGAGAAGTTCCTAACTAAATAGTTAATGTTTTTTGACATGAGATTACGCAAATGACAAGTAATCTACATTGAACTGATAAATAGTTCTTTGATTGATGCTGAACTTACATATTTAGTGAGAAATTTAGGAGAGATAATATGGCTTTCGGTACTACAAATCCTGACACGATAAATGGGAGTTCGGGAAATGACACCATAGTTGGTTGGGCTAGTGGTGGTAACGCCAATACTGCCTCCGGTAACGATATCTTGAATGGCTTGGCTGGTAACGATTCCCTCGCAGGTGGCACGGCGAATGACAGTCTTAGCGGCGGAGATGGCAATGATACGCTTGATGGGGGTACAGGAAACGACACTCTCAAAGGTGGTGCAGGTAGTGATACCTTCAAAGGCAGTCGGGGTAACGACAACATTGATGGCGGAGATGGCATTGATACCGCAGACTACAGTCAACTAGGTCAAACCATTACCTTGTCAGGTGTTGGAACCATTCAAAAAGGTGGGGGATTGGAAAAAGACCTACTCTTTAAAGTAGAAAGGGTGATTGCTAATGCTAATGTTGCCAACAACACCATAGATGCATCCCAATCTTTGGCAGGGGTATCTATCGCCGTTAACCTACAAACCCAAAGTTTAGCTGCTAATAACGTTCCTGGTTTAGGAACATTGTCATTTACCGCAGTTAACTTTGATAATGTCATCGGCACAAATGGAAATGACACCATTACTGGCGACAATCAAAATAACCAATTATCCGGTAATAATGGCAATGATACACTTGATGGGGGCACAGGAAACGACACTCTAAAAGGTGGTGCAGGCAGTGATACCTTCAAAGCCAGTCAGGGTAACGACAACATTGATGGTGGAGATGGCATTGATACCGCAGACTACAGTCAACTAGGTCAAACCATTACCTTATCAGGTGTTGGAACCATTCAAAAAGGTGGGGGATTGGGACAAGACCTACTCTTTAAAGTAGAAAGGGTTATCGCTAATGCTAATGTTGCCAACAACACCATCGATGCATCCCAATCTTTAGCTGGGGTATCTATTGACGTTAACCTGCAAAGCCGAAGTTTGGCTGCCAGTAACGTTCCTGGTTTGGGAACATTGTCATTTACCGCAGTCAACTTTGATAATGTCATCGGCACAAATGCAAATGACAACATTGTTGGCGATAACCAAAATAATCAATTATCCGGTAATAATGGCGATGACACACTGAATGGGGGTGTAGGAAACGACACTTTAAGAGGTGGTGCAGGTGACGATAGTTACTTTGTTGACACTACTCGTGATATCATTACAGAGGCTGCGAATTCAGGCATAGATACCGTCCGGTCTTCTGTAAGCTACACATTAGGAGCCAATCTGGAGAACCTGAGACTGAGAGAAGGTGGCAACCTTACCGGGATAGGTAACAGTCTTAACAACTTTCTTTTTGGTAATACTTCTAATAACACTCTAAATGCAAGAGCAGGCGATGATACGCTAGACGGTAGTAATGGCGACGATCTTCTCAATGGTGAGGACGGCAATGATAGCCTACAAGGCGGGCCGGGCAATGATATTCTCAATGGGGGATCTGGAAACGATATCCTCATCGGTACTTTTCCTGGTAGTCCGTTTCCACCTGGATTAGGGGAAATTGATAACTTGACTGGCGGGGCTGGGGCAGATAGATTTATCCTGGGCGACGCTGAAAATGTTTTCTACGACGATAACAACACTACGAATCCTGGTTTTAGCGACTTGGCTACTATTACTGACTTCGACGCTAATCAAGACCGAATTGAACTCAACGGATTTTCACAGGATTACCGCTTGCAAGTTGTTGGAAGTAACACACGAATATTCTTAGACAAACTAGGAGCAGAGCAAGATGAGATCATCGGTATTGTGCAGGGGGTAGTGGGTCTCACACTTGATAGTGACAGCTTCACTTTTGTATGAGCAGAAAAATACTGGATAAAGTACAAACAATACATTCACCAGCCCTGAAAGGTTATCTTGCCTAAAGATGGCGGAACTTTCTTTGGTAGCAGTTCTAATCCTGATTTTTCTTATAAGTAAATCGGTAAGAATAAATCAAACTAGATTAAGTAATGTAAGAAATCTTGAAATTAGTTTTTAGTGAGGACTTTAGTCTTCTTTTGACGGCTGAAGCCCTCTCTGCGAGACGCTTCGCGAACACTACAAACCTAGAATTATTCACGCCGCTCTACTTACACTAGGAGTCAGTTTTGCATAAAAACATTGTCAACTTAAGAAAGTACTAATATCAGAAGGCAGATTCAAGGATACTTTTCCTTTTCGCTAGGAGAACACGGCTGCGTGTTCTCCTTTATCCAATATGAAACTATTTACAAGCCAGTACTTCTCTTCGGGGGTAACACATCTTAATTATTTCTAATTGATTAGCGTTCTAAAATTATCTTGATAATTGCAATTTTGGGTAAGCGATCGTCAAAACTAATCACCTAGACAAATTGAATCGTCAATAGTTGCAATCAAAACCGATGAAATCCCTCAAAAGTCCCTCATCTAGCTTTTCTAATTTTCAAGCACCAGAACAAACTTCTCAATTGGCCTATAGACCGTTTGGCGGCCAAACTCAAAAAGCATCTTTTACGCCTGTGACACAAACGGACGTAGAGAATGAAGCTTTTGCAGAGGAAAAGATGGAAGTAACTGGATTGGAATTACAAGCCAAGCATCGGACGATTACGCCAGAGGGACAAGAACGGCTGACTGTATTGCAAGCCAAGATGGATCGATCTTTGAATTCTCGGCTGGAAAAAGCAACTCGATTTGGTCATAACTTTGCCAATATTCCAGTCAGAAGACCAAATACATCAACACCAATTCAAGCAAAACTGACGATTGGGGAGCCTGGAGATAAGTACGAACAGGAAGCTGACCAAACAGCACGTCAGGTGATGCAAAGAATTCATCAGCCACAGAGTGGAAAACTTCAGCGAGAAAAATTATCTGATGAAGAAGATGAATTGCAAATGAAACCAGAGGGCAGTATTCAGCGCGAGGAACTGTTAGAAGAAGAAGTACAAATGAAATTGGAAGCAACTCCCTCGCTGCAACGGGAGGAACTACCAGAAGAAGAATTGCAAATGAAGCCGCTTGGTACTTCATCCCAGATAGTGAATGAGGTAAAATCCCCAAACAAACCGCTTGGACATGACATTAGTCGAATATCACTGCGGCGTCCACAAACAAAACTGACAGTTAACGAGCCTGGAGACATTTATGAGCAAGAGGCTGATAGTGTAGCCCAATTGGTGATGCAGAGGATGAGCGAACCTGTGCAATCTATCCAACGAGAGGCATTACCAGAGGAAGAAGATCGATTACAAATGAAATCCCTGGCGGATTCTATTACTCCTTTGGTGCAGCGTCAGGGTGGAGGAAGGACAGCCGCAACATCTGAGCTAGAAACTTCAATCCAACAAGCACGTGGCAATGGGCAGCCGCTTGCAGATGATATCAAGCACCCAATGGAGCAAGCATTTGGGGCTGATTTCGGTAGCGTCCGGGTTCATACTGATGCTCAATCTAATCGTTTAAATGAATCTATACAAGCTCGTGCTTTTACCACAGGGCAGGATGTGTTCTTTCGTCAAGGCGAATACTCTCCTGGAAGTGATGCAGGCAAGGAATTACTGGCCCATGAGTTGACGCACGTTGTCCAGCAGAATGGCAGTGCAGTGCAGCCGAAATCTCTTCATGTAGCACCAAAAGAAAATAAACTCCAGACAAAAGTGCCGACAACATCTGCGGGGCATGTGCTAGCTATCCAACTGCGAGAGA
The DNA here is from genome assembly GCF_034530815.1 of Nostoc sp. DedSLP03. Taxonomy (NCBI): domain Bacteria; kingdom Bacillati; phylum Cyanobacteriota; class Cyanophyceae; order Nostocales; family Nostocaceae; genus Nostoc; species Nostoc sp. DedSLP03. The sequence continues at coordinate 57,149 of NZ_JAVRCK010000001.1, read as the reverse complement.
ATTTCCAAAAACCAAGTTACGAAGATAACCAAAAAAAATTAGAGTCCAAAACTGATACGGAAAACGGCGAACAACAAAATCAGCCTACAACAAAAAAACATCAAGCTATCCCTACACCCCCAGATGATGGTGGGAACGCGGCAACAGAACCACCTCCGACAAAAAAGGTTGGTGCAGCAGTAACTCATAAACAGGTTGAGGTTAGGGGAAATCAACCAAAAAAGCTTGAGTCAAAAGATACCAAAGTTAATACAGAAAAGGTCGATTCTCAACAGCAAGCTCAAAACAAAGGAGCAGATGTAGGTAAGGTAAACGCAGATTTATCTGGAGAAAACGCCGGGAAAGCGATCGCTGGATTACCAGGAGCAAATGTAACTAGCACCGCAGTAAAATTACCTGATGCATCTGAGGGGAAAAAGGCTCCCACTTCCCCTGAAGATGACCCAGGATTTCAAGCGGTAGTCGGCACAACAAAAGAAGTTGCAGGACAACAGAAAAAACACCCACCTGCTAATAGCAAAGCCCAAGAAGCCCAAGCAGCAGCCCAACCCCCAGATAATGAAGTAGACAGCAAAGCGCAAGCCAATCAAGTTGGACAGATGCAACAGGCCCCAACACCAGGATTTGACGCTGCCGCTTTCAAAGCCAAACTGATGGAGCGGATTGCTGATATGGCTCCCAAAACCTTAAAAGAGGCTGACGAGTTTAAGAATAACAATAAAATTGACTCGGTTAAGGGCGATTTAAGCGGCAAAGTTGATGAACAGCAGAAAGCTTCTCAACAGCCATTAGAAGAAAAAGCAAAAGAAACGCCTGACACCAGTGGCATTGAGTCGAAAAAAGTCACGCCACTGCCAGAGACTAATGCTGGAACTCCTCCGTCAGACATCGATGCTAAGAAAGCAGCACCCAAGTCTAAGGGTAAGAGTCAAGTTGAAGCGCCGTTGCAAGAAGAAAGCAAAAAGCTTGACCAGCAGATGACCCAGGCGAATGTCACTGAAGAGCAACTAGCGAATTCCAACGAACCAGAATTTCAAGCAGCACTCAAAGCGAAGAAAGACGCTCAAACAAATGCCACACAAGCTCCACAACAGTATCGCCAGCAAGAGCAAAACCTACTAACAAATGCTCAAGCCACTGCCGAAGCTACGGCACAGCAGCAACTACAGGGAATGCACGGCACACGTACTCAACAGCTAGGTCAAGTTGGAAATCAGCAGGTGGGAGCCAAAGGCAAAGATGAGCAGGCAAGGGCTAAGGTTGCTGGTGATATTAATAAGATTTACGACAAGACTAAAGGCATCGTTGAAAAAACTCTCGGTGATTTAGATAGCCAAGTTCAGCAAGAGTTCGATGCTGGCGCAGCCGAGGCGAAGAAAGCCTTTGAGGATTACGTTGACCAACGGATGAAGGCTTATAAAGACGATCGCTATAGCGGCATTTCTGGCCCAGTAAAATGGGGAATAGACAAATTGCTCGGTATGCCGTCAGAGGTAAACACCTTCTATCGAGAGGGTCGGCAGCTTTACATCGATAAGATGGATGGTGTGATCAACAAAGTTGTCGCCATTATCAGCAAAGGGCTAACCCAAGCCAAAGCGGAAATTACCAAAGGCAAGCAGGAAATTCAAAACTATGTTAACCAATTGCCTCAAGACCTGAAAGCAGTTGGTCAACAAGCAGCAACAGACATTGATAGCAAGTTTGATGCGTTGGAACAAAGCGTCAAAGATAAAGAAAATGAGCTAATTGAGACTCTAGCGCAGAAATATCAAGAGAATTTGGAAGCTGTTGATGCCCGCATTGATGAGATGAAGGCGGCAAATCAAGGTCTAGTTCAAAAGGCTCTCGATGCTGTTGTGGGAGTTATAAAGACGATCGTTGAACTGACCAAAATGCTCATGCAGGTGTTGGGAAGGGTTGCGGGTGTGGTTGAACAAATCCTTAAAGATCCGATTGGTTTTTTGGGTAATTTGATTCAGGCGCTTAAGCAAGGCTTCCTGAACTTTATGAATAATATCGACAAGCACCTGAAAAAAGGTTTAATCGGTTGGCTGACCGGCACGATGGCAGAATCTGGTATTGAGATGCCGAAAAAATTTGACCTCAAAGGTATCTTTGGCTTGATATCGGAGGTTTTAGGATTCACCTATCAGGTAATTCGGGCACAAGCTGTGAAACGATTGGGTGAGAAAAAGGTCGGCCATCTCGAACAAAGCTTGGACATATTTCAAGTCTTAGCTAGTGAAGGAGTAGCTGGTATTTGGGAGTTTGTCCAAGACCGGATAGGCGATCTCAATGAGCTTGTCATTAAACCGATTAAGGACTTTGTAATTGAAACCGTGATTTTTGCAGGGGTAGAGTGGGTTCTCAGCCTCCTGACTCCAGCCTCAGCATTTGTGAAAGCTGCCAAGGCGATTTACCAAATTATCAGCTTTTTCATTGAACGCGCCCAGCAAATTGCAAGCTTGATTAACGCAATTTTGGATGCTGTCAGTGCGATCGCTAGTGGTGCGATCGACCAAGCAGTAAAAGGGGTTGAAAATGCCCTAGCTAAGTCGTTACCTGTGGTAATCAGTTTCCTCGCCAGTCTTTTAGGCTTGGGTGGTATTGCTGGGAAAGTTCAGGCAATTTTCCAAAAACTACGCAGCCCTGTGGAAAAAGCAGTTGATTGGATAATTGACAAGGGTGCTAAGGCTGCTAATAAAGTTGGTAACAAGTTTAACAAGAGTAAATTCGGCAAGAAAGCAAACGCGGTCAAAGAATCAGCACTCAAGAAAAAAGAAGCAGCCCAAGAGTGGGCTAATAAGAAGAAAGAAGCCGCCCAGCAGAGGTTTGAAGAGAAGAAGCAAGCCGTAAACAACAGGCTGGAAGAGAAGAAAAACCAGCTGATGAATACCAAGGCGGGTAAAAAGTTGGCAGCCGCAAATGAGGCAGCACACAAGAAGTTAGATGCTTTAGAGGAGAAGCGGCAAGCTTTCAATGATAAAGTCGAAGCCGTGAAGGAATGGCCGCGTAAGAAGCTAGAAGCAGTAGAAAACAAAGCAGAAGAATTGAGGGGAACCGCAAAAGATAAGTTTAAGCAGAGCAAGCTAGGCCAAAAGCTTGGGGATAAAAGCGACGCTGCCAAGAAGTGGGGCAGTAAGAAGAAGGAAACAGTAAAAGACAAGTATGGCAAGGCAAGCGATAAAGTTAAGGATAAGCTTGGGTTTGAGAAGGACAATAAAGCAGCAGAAAAAGAGAAAGTATCTGGAAAAGGCAAGCCTGTTGAAGTTCAGTTTTCAATGAACGGTGAACCACATACCTTAATAGTGACCAGTGGTACTGCACCGAGTATAGAGATGGCATCTAAGCGAGAACGGCTATCGAAAAAGATTGGAACAGCAGTTGCTAAATTAGTAAATAAAGACCCCAAACCTGCTAATCAAATTAAAGATTTAAAGGAGCTAGGAGGTAAAGTTAAGACCTTTGAAAAATTAGTTAAAGCATATGCAAATATGACTCCTCCTCAACAAGTTTCACCATCTGAACCAGCAATTGGAGCCATGATCAGTACCATGATTACTTATGGTCAAAATTACAATGCTTCGGATATTGATGTTTTTGCAGATGGTGCAAATGATCTACGCTCTCATAGTGGTTATTCTTGGCTTGTATCTAAAGGTCTTTCTCATGACTTTGAATCTCGTATTGTTGCTAACCTAGATAAATTTCCACGAGATAAGGTAAGAATTATACTTGATCAAATCGTTCGATTTCAAGGCAAGTCAGCTTTTGAAGCAAAAGTTAGTAAGGCTGTAAATGCGAACCGATTTTGGTCGCCTAACGATGGTTTCTTCTTTGAAATTACAGACCTCAAATCAATTGCAGATATAAAGTTTTTTGATGTTAAAGTTGGTAATAAAGAAATCGATATCTTAACAGGAAATGGTGTTTTGATAGATCAGAAGTTTAAGGTTGAAGCAGACTATACAGATCCTAGTAACCCAATATTGAACAAGCGGATGATGAAGCAAGTTCAAGCTATGCAAGCTGCTATCGGCTCAACTATTGAGGGAATAACAATTACTGACTTTAAGCTCCATGTTGCACAACCTTTAACTTCAGATGTAGTTAGTCTATTACAAAGTAATGGTATCGATAGCCATTTCAAATTTACAGGATAAGTTTTATGTCACTTTATGAATATGATCTTTATCTGATCCGTGAATTTAATAGAGGGGAATTACTCTCTGAAATTATAAATTCTGGTTTACTGCATATTATAGATGATGATGAAGCATCTATTCTCGGACAGATAAATTGTTTTTTTCGAGAAGTAATTAATCAAGAGGTTCCGTCATGTCCTCTCCGTATTGTGAAATTAGAACTAGATAATGCCCAGATTGAGCAATTTTTACAATCTAATGGGCAGGCATTTATATCATGGTTGAAGCAACTGGTTCAGGAACATGATATTGCTTATGCCTTCATTGGAGGAGGTTCCTATGCTGCCTATTATGAAGAGGGAGGAATAACTTCTGAGATGGTCTTCAAACAAGTTGGTCATCTGATAGAGACTGGAAAAGTCGAGATAGTTCATCCTGTAATGTTCTTTTCTGAACGACTTGGAAAGGGAAAAATCTGTACTCTGGCAAAAGGATCACCTTATAGTGTAGACGAAATACCAAGAGTAGGTTGTCTACTCCTATTAGTAAATGGAAATTTTCATGAAAATCAAATTGAAATACTCGATCCAGGAAGGATTTATCATAGACTACATAACTACTTTAAATAGTGTTTGGTTTAGATAAATATTATGTGAAATTTCTATGTCAATATAGCTTGATAAAATTCTTATATTCTATTTTATAGATATAACCAAATTTAACATTCTCAATACTTTCAGGCTATTAATCTTATTTGAACTAATAACTTAAATTTTGTTTAAATTTCAAACTAAAAGCAGAACTATAATTAATTTTAATAGAATTAGCTTCATTTTTATTCTTGCTAAATCTTAAACTTATGCTGAACTTTACTATAGCTAGAGATTGGCTTTTTCCTGTTTTTGACTTCTCTATTGTATGTATATATAACCTACGCACATTATTAGACTCTCAAAAAATAAATCGTCTTAAGCTTACCAAATCTAACTCAGCATGACTACTGACACTGAAACTCATCAACTGGATAGCGAACTAACCCTATATGACTCCTCTCAATTATCTCTAAAAATTTGGGCGATCGCCCTCTCCCTCACCACACAAAACAACGAACTCATCGAGTGTCGCCTCACTTTCCAAGTCAACCTACAACTCTACCAACGCATCGATACCACCGCTTTATTCAATCTCAAACCAGATGTGCGTAACCCTCTATCATCTGGAAAATTCCTCAGCGAACCAGACATCACCATCGAAACCAGCCTGAAACCTGATTTATTACCGCTACTAGCAGAATACGCCGTCAACATTGATGAAACTGCAAAATATATCCTGAATTTAAGCCAAGAACAACCCGATAACCAAATCCTCTTCACTGAAAGTTGGTTGGGTTTATCTGTTAAACAGCAACAAGAATCAGGCGAAATCGGCTATCGTACTTTTTGGTCTTATATTAGTCCAGAAAATATTGTTCAAACAAACGTTTCCGGTGAAGGAATTGCTGAAGGTATTGTCAACTTTTTTAAAGATTGGACTGAGGCGAATTTATCTGTAAAAACTCAGAAAGCATCTGCCAAAATGCTGGAAGGAATCGATAAATTTTTGACAGAATTAGCTAATATTAACACAGATGAGATAACACAAAAAATAGAGGCAACTTTGTCCTCAGATTCTACAGATGGTAGTATTTTTGAAGAAATAATCAATTTTTTCCAAGCTGATAATTGGCCGTTTGTACAACTTCCAGGACAGTCAGCTTTACAAATATTGTTCCAAGGCGAAAATGGCAAATGGAATTGTTACGCTAGAGCCAGAAGCGAACAAAATCAATTCGTTTTTTATTCAATTTGTCCAGTCAACGCACCAGAAAATAAGCGGCTGGCTGTAGCAGAATTTATAACTAGAGCTAATTCTGGTATGATGATCGGCAATTTTGAGTTAGATTTTACCGATGGTGAGATTAGCTACAAAACTAGTATTGATGTCGAAGGTGACAGACTCAGTTTTGCACTTATTCAACGGGTGGTTTACGCCAACGTCACGATGATGGATGAATACTTGCCAGGGATTATGTCTGTGATTTATGGTAATGTCTCACCAGAAGAAGCGATCGCTAAAATTGAGGTTAGTTGAATATTTCTTTTTTGCTAGTCCCTAAATAGAAGTCATAGTAACAATTGCCACTATGACTTCTGCTGCGTTTAAGTATTTCTGAGTCTTGATTTAAATTCTCAACTAAACCTTTGCTTGCAAAGATTTGAGTAACTCAGTATTTACGCCTGACTCACGAGTTAGGGCAATTTTGCCAGTACGGGCGATTTCTTTCAAACCAAATTTTTGTAATACTTGCACGATCGCTACCAGTTTACCTGGATCTCCCACAACTTCTAAAGTGAGAGAATCTTCCGCCACATCCACGACTCGCGCCCGGAAAATCTGAGACAATTCGATCACTTCTGAGCGATTGCTGGTACTAGCATTCACCTTCAAAAGCATCAATTCCCGCTCGACACAAGGAGTTTCGGTAATATCCTGGACTTTTAAGACATTGACTAACTTGTACAGTTGTTTGGTGAGTTGCTCGATCACGCGATCGTCACCAGGGACAACCATTGTAATTCGGGAGACTCCTCCTTGTTCAGCAGGGCCAACAGCAAGGCTTTCAATATTAAAGCCGCGACGCGCAAATAAACCAGATATGCGGGAAAGAACACCCGCCTCATCTTCTACGAGAACTGAAAGGGTATGTTTCATCTTCGCCAACAGAGGCTAGAGCAGGAATTGAGGGGAGCAGACACTAGCTAAGGGCAATGCTAGACCTACTACCGCACTAAATTTTCAGTGCGACCTCCTATTGTAAACTTAAGAGCTGCACTCATTGCATTTCCAATCGAGAAATTGTTTAGAAATTCTACTGCAAGCAAGAATTTGATTGAATGTATATCTTTTTGTTGGCAGATGCAGCATTTGTTGCAAACCTTTTATACTCAGATTTGATCGGTTTCTAATAGGAGAAAAGTTTTTATGGGTTGGCTACAAAGATTGTTTGGTATGGAAAAACCTCAAAATGCAGAAGTAAATCCAGCTCCACAGGCTATACAGCAAGCTCCTAGTAGTGAGGTCGCTAGTGCTACGCAATCAATACCCCCAGAACGTCTGGGATTAAGCGGGGAATATGACCAAAGTGGTCTGGCAAAGCGGGTAGCGTTGGCATTTGATGAAGATCCCCAACTCGACGATGTTAATACCCTTTGGGTTGCTCAAACGGGCAGCACTGTAGTGTTGAAAGGTAAAGTTCCCAGTCAAGAAATTCTTAACAAAATGGTTTCTGTGGCGCGTTCTGTAAATGGTGCTACAGATGTTGACACTAACCAAGCGACGATTGGCTAGTTACTGCTGATGCGATCGCTCCCATTGCATAATATTTAGGGAATAACCAATGGTTGGCGATGCCTGCGGCGGGCTTCGCCTACGCCATCCATCTCTCAATCCAATCTAAAATCGCTTGGTTAACTTGTTCTGGACATTCATCATGGGGACAATGCCCTACGTCTTCCAGATTTAGCAGTTCTAACTTCTCGTTATATTGGGCAAATTGGCTAGCTAGGGCTGGCGGCACAAACCGATCTTTTTGTCCCCAAATTAAAAGCATCGGAATTGTTAAGGTTGGTAATACTGTCTTGACACTAGGACTAAAATTAATTCCGATCGCAGCTTTGAACAAAGCACTAAATGCCCTCGCAGAACCCCGATCTTGGGGAGGCCCTGCTAAAATTTCGATCAGTTCATCGGTAATCGCTTCTGGGTTAGCGTAGGCAAGACTAGCCCAGCGCCGCAGCACCCCAGGACGGCGCACGAAGTTAAATACAGGTTTAAGTATTAACGGCGAAGCAACAACATTTTTAATTGCTGTAACAAGTGGGCGCAGCACAGGAGGAATTGCTTCTTGTTCTAATGACGGGTCAGGTAAACTCATCATCACCATACCCAGCACCATATCCGGGTGGGCGGCGGCGGCGGCCATAGATATCAGTGAACCGTTGGAATTGCCTATTAATATTGCTGGTTGACGGATAAATGTTTTCCAGAAATCGTAAACTTGCTCAACCCAGAGTTCGATGCTGTAATTAGCTGCGGCTTTTTCAGAAGCGCCAAAACCCAGCATATCTATGGCGTAAACTGTCTGATATTCACCCAACACCTCTAAATTATGTCGCCAATGACCAATGGAAGCGCCAAAGCCATGTAACAGAATTAGGGGTGTTGTATTGTGGTGATTTTGGCTAGGGCGAATGTAAGTGTAGCGGGTTTGCCAGCCACGCCAAATCCAATCTCTTTGATTACCAACTCGTTCCTGCCAGTGTACCGTAGCGATCGCACTTACCTCCGATTTATCAGCACTAAAATACCATTATAAGAATTGGCATTGGGGATTGGGCACAAAAGGCAGAGGGGCAGAGGGGAAAAACTTACTGCAACTTCTCCCCTGCTTCTTCCCCATTCCTATGCGCTACTTACCTAACAAATTGGGGCATAATTTCGGCAGCAGTGAATATTCCATAGATGCCGCGTTGGTGTAATTGTCTGCCCGCTTTAAGATAGCCGAAAGCAGGGCCGCAGACATTGGCTGCCATGCTGGTTTCATCTCCGAGAGTAAATGTATGGGTAGAAATCTTTCCTTCAAAGGTACGTCCTGTTACTTTTACATTGGTGCTGAGAGGCTTTTTAGGATTGCGAGTATCGACTACACCACCAACTGTAACGCGATCGCGCCCTACTATCCCGGCTACTTCTAACATCACATCATCAGCGTGTTCCATGTTTTTCAAGGTCAGCACGCCATTAGTTTTATCTAGTAAGGCTTCTACTTCCGCGTCAGTCATCGCCCTAGCAGTTTCTACTGTGTAACCAGGCATGTGGCCAATGTCTTCCCGAACAGTGGCGCGGTAAGCTTCCCAGTTAGCAATTCCCACCCCAAAGGTAATTTCAACTTGATGAATTTCGGCATAACTTTGGGCGGCTAAAGCTGCTGCTGCTGTTAATAGTCCAGGGGTAGCACCGCATCCTGTCATGTAGGTAATTCCGGCGGCTTCCAGTTCCTCTTTCATCGCTAGGAGTTGTTCTACAGCAGTGGTGCGTTTAATTGCATCTACTAGTACCCCACGCCAACCAGATTTGATAAATTCCTTGGCGACATTGGGAATAAAGTCATTAGGTAGGTTGGGTAAAGCCAAAAAATACCCATCTACTTCAGCTATTTCGATTAAATCCTGAATACTTTGATTTGTTAATGTACCAATTGGCTCTAAATAACCTACCGAACCTTGGGACTGATAGGTTGCAATGGATTTTTCAGTATTTAAACCTTCAGCAGCATAAGCGTAACCTTTTTGATCTGCTGCTGCGACTAAAATCATTTCTCGTTTGCCGGCAACTACCTTGGCGGCGGCTTGTCCGAGTCCGCCAAAACCCAGTACTCCCACACGTATCGCTGGCGAAATATTTAGAGAATTTTTGATTTTTTCAGAATTCATAGTCAATTCGTTAAGTTGAATCCAAAGCTTTGATTATTCGGCATCTCAGCTTCCGGCTGATAACTGGTGGCTGATGGCTGATAACTCAAAGCTATAGAGATTAATTATGATTCATTATCCTGGGTTCTTTGGCTGGATATTGCAGATATTTATCTACTAGCGATCGCTTTTGAGTTTTTTGACTGGGAATATACCAGATTTTAACCAATGGCCGCAACTGGCAACCCCGAAGAAAGCTTAAAAATACTGGCTAAACTTGATGTTCTGAGAGAATAGAGTTGCGTGATGATACAAAGACTTACGCAGGCGATCGCTTAAAGTGGTATGAAGTTGTTAGCATTTTGAGCATTATGAAACGTCTTTACACTATGTTTAATATTTTTACAATAACTTCATTATCTGCTTTTATATTTGCTAGCACCATTACTTTATTGCTAGTGCAGACGGTCACAGCTAAACCAGTACAGACAAAAAAGCCAGTCAATCAAGCAATACCATTCAACTCAAGAGTACGAATATATCCTGCAAATAATAGCTTACCAGCAAGCCGTTTGATAACAATTGAAAGTGTTATCAAAAAGTCTACCAAGATGCGAATTACAGAAGTAAAACTTACAACATACGAAGAATTTGCAGCCAAAACTGGGGAGTACAAATCATCGATTTCTAACAATCGAATGGTGTGGATAGTGACTGGTTTTGTCCAAGGTGAGTTTAGTATGGCTAAAGGTAGAAGTGTGTGTACTGATAACGCTAAACTTGTGGAATTAAGGGATGCAGAAACTGGCGATTCTTTTGGTAGAAGTGTTTACTGTCCGCCAAGCAACCAGATAAATTTTATGCCGTAAATTAGACATCTTGCAAAAATATATTTTTGCATTCTTAGGGTAAAGGGTAAAGGTTAAAGGTAAAGGATTTTGAGTTTATTTACCCTTTTCACCTTCAGCTTTACCCCGACTTTTGCAAGATGTCTATTATCTATAGTGATAATAAGTTTGCCTAGCAGTTATTTTAACGCTCATAAATTTCTAATGGTAAATTGTCTGGGTCTTTAAAGAAAGTATATTTTTTACCTGTAATTTCATCAACTCTGATATTTTCTACCTCTAAACCTTTTGATTTTAAGTAAAAAACAGTTTCCTCTACATCATCAACTTGAAAAGCAAGATGTCTTAAACCACAAGACTCTGGTTTACTAGGTCGTTCTGGAGGATTTGGGAAAGAGAATAGTTCGATTTGAGTATTTTCTGCAACTTTTAAATCTAATTTATAAGAATTTCTGGCGGCGCGAAAAGTCTCTTGAATAATCGGAAAGCCTAAAGTTTCGACATAAAATGCTTTGGAGCGATCGTAGTCAGAACAAATAATTGCTACATGATGGATACCAGTGGTTTTCATTGGAGTTTTGCTTTTTTTAATACAAATATTCAGAGAGTGTACGCAGGTGGGAACCCAACCATATTACACCCTCTTAAGTCGAGGTTAAGCTTTAATGTTTTTGATTGATCTTACCTTTCTTTTCATGAACAAGCCAATAGTGCCAAGAAGAAGTGTGCTACCTAAAGTATTTAACTAAAATTTATATTTAATCAGCAAAAAGGCTTATTGCTTTCTCAAAACTTCATATTCAATAAGCGAAAAGGCATATTGCTTACTCAAAATGACATTTTACTTTCTCAAAAGCAGCTTTTGCTTTCTCATTTTGGTGTTTTCCGCAAGCAAAACAAGCTTTTACTTTCTCAAAAGCAGCTTTTACTTTCTCATTTTAGTGTTTTCCGCAAGCAAAACAAGCTTTTACTTTCTCATTTTGGTGTTTTCCACAAGTAAAACAAGCTTTTACTTTCTCAAACCCCAGTTTACTTATTTATTTAAGTAATTTCCGCATTCATTTTGGTATATGGTTAAGCCACTAGCTTGCGATCGCTTCATTCAGCAAAAATCCTTAAAGTGCTGCTTAATATATTAATTTAATACCTAGATATTACTATGATCGCGTAGTTATATTTAATTTTTCAGCCCATTCATTTTATGTTGGAAAAACTGAAGCATCTACGACAGCATACTTGTGCCAAATAGCTTCGATTTCATACCCATTAGGCTTTGGTGACTGCATTTTTCTTTCCATGACTTCTGCCATTCCTAGCATCATCCAAGTAAGGCTTGGCCATTCCATAGAAAATACTAAATCTTCCCATAAAAAGAGTATTGGTGATGTTTCCTGTTGTTTTTCATTACCAACTACAACGTATAAGCCATTCTCCGTGCTAGAAATAGGAAACAAGCGTGAAGAAAAATTATTGTTATTCAGGAGAGAAGCTAAAATTTTTTGCTGGCAATCATTTGTCTTTCCTGATAGCTGTAATTTGTGTTCGTTCTTCTTTAACCAAGAGGCTATAGAGCAATATGTATTAATTGCTTCTCCTAACGGGAAAAAAACGTCATCTTCCAATGGAAATTGAAATGGAAAATAACTGTCGAAGGAATCCCAATTTTTGTTGTGGTTGACACCAATAGGCAAACAACTATTACCTCTTTGGTATAGTTCACAAAGTTCTAATGGTAAATTAAACGGATAATTTTGAGTAAGTTTCTGGATCTGCTCAAAACTTAATCTTGGAGGATAATCTGGATTATAACCGCCGCAAACACTCCAATCTTCAAGACAGCCTATATAACCACTTTGTTCTGCAAGGATTGCAATCTTATCAATAACAAAGTTTATTGTTGACATTCTACACTTCCAAACAAAATCAATTTTTACTATTCTTGTAAAACGGTTTTAGATACAATCCTAGTTTTCTTCAAGTCTGCTTCGGAAAGTTTTTCCCCAGCTTGCAGGCGAGTGGCGGAGGTTTGCAACACTGTTGCTGCACCTTTATCTCCAATTTGTAATGCGGTTTTAGCAGCCGTTTGTAGCATTGTGGCTGCACCAGTGCGATCGCCTTGTTGCAATTTCGCCTCGGCTAACTGGGTTTGGCGATACTTCGCTAATGCTAAAATAGAATGTTGCACCTGGGGATTCGATGTCGGTTGATACGCCCGCACTACATCTGCATACACTGGCATCAAGGGCGAAAGTAAGCCTTGTTCGTTAACCAACGGGTCATCATAACGAATTTGCAAATGCCCGATCGCTTGTTTACCTTCTGGCAATTGTCCCAGATAAATGTTAGCCAAAACTACCCGTTCTACATCCTGCATCAAATCTCCCAAACGCACAGCAAAGCTACCGTCAGCTTCGGGTTCTACTGGTAACTCGATTGTGTCTGGGGCAACTTGGGCAATGGGTTTCAATTCTGCTAGTCGGACATTGGGCACTAAAGATAACAGCAAGTAGGCATTAGTTAGCCCAATCGATTGAATCCGTCCAAACAGTCGGCTAAATTGCTCCACAGCTTGTTCGGGACGTTCGATATAAGCTAGAGTACCACCACCGACATCGGCAATGTTTTCCAACAAATCCTGATTCCAGCTATTGCCAAATCCGAAAGTGTTGATAGTTAGGTTCAGCTTGGCAGCCTTTTGCGCCAGTTTCAGACAGCGTTTATTGTCATCTCGCCCAATATCCCACTTCCAAATCCGCAAACCGCTTTCACCATGCCCATCTGTCAGTAGAAACGCTTGGGAAACAGCGCCTCTTGTGCCCTTCATCAGTTCTGTAATTCCCAGTTCCAAACCATCAGCGATCGCAGTGCCGCCGCTAGCAGTCAGTTTGCTTTTTATTTGAGATTTGATGCTTTCGGGGTCTTCAATCGCTTGGTTGGGGATAATGACTTCCGCAGTGCCAGAAAAAGCTACAACCGAGATGCGATCGCCTACTTTCAACCGTTCGATTAATCCTTCCACTGCCTGGATCGCCATTTTAATTGGGTGTCCATGCATGGAACCACTTTTATCCAAAATCAAGCAGAGATTAAGGGGGAGATTTCGATCGGACTCACCAGCGATTGCCGAAATTGTAATTGCCAATTGACGTTGGCTACTTGTTTGAGCCAGATCAACATTATTGTCATTTAACGCCGAGAGCAATTTAACTTTCATCTAAACCTGAGTTTACTGGGGAGGAGTATCTTGCAAAACTGTTTTGGAGACAATTCTGGTTTTCTTGCGATCGCTTTCGGATAAATCTTGGCCAGATTGTAGCTGGGTGGCAGAAGTTTGCAACACCGTCGCTGCATTAGTATCTCCCATTTGCAAAGCAGTTTTCGCAGCCGTTTGTAACATTGTCGCCGCACCAGAACGATCGCCCTGTTGTAATTTCGTCTCGGCTAACTGGGTTTGGCGATACTTAGCTAATGCCAAAATAGACTGTTGCACCTGGGGATTCGGGTCTGCTTGGTAATTTTTGACTACATGGGCATAAACTGGGATATTTGGTGTAACTAAACCTACTTTGTTGGCGGCTGGATCGTCGTAGCGGACTTGCACATTAGCGATCGCTTGTTCACCTGTTGGCAATTGTCCCAAATAAATATTAGCTAAGATTACCCGTTCTGCATCTTTCATTAAATCTCCCAACCGCACAGCGAAACGTCTATCAGCTTCTTGTTGCAGTGGTAACTCGATTGTGTCTGGGGATACTTGGGCGATGGGTTTAAGTTCCGCTAACCGGACATTGGGCATCAGGGAGAATAACAGATAAGCATTAGTCAATCCCACTGTTTGAACGCGGCTGAACAGGCGATTAAACTCTTCGGCTGCCTGTTCGGGTTTTTGAATATAAGATAAAGTACCTAAGCCAGCATCGGCAATTTTTTCTAAAACATCTTGGTTCCAGTTGTCACCAAATCCCAAAGTATTTAAAGTTAAATTATAGCTAGCAGCCAATTGAGCAAATTTTAAACAGCGATTGTTATCACCGTGTTCATTTTCACCGTCGGTTAATAAAAAAGCTTGGGAAACAGTATCTTTTTTGCCCTTCGCCAACTCCTCAATCCCCAAGCGCAGTCCTTCATCAATCGCAGTTCCACCATCAGCATTTAGGCGATTGATTTGGTGTTTGATTTTCTCTGGATTTTCGACACTTTGATTGGCTACTAAGACTTTGGCACGGTGATCGAAAACTACCACACTGAGGCGATCGCCAGGGTTGAGTCTATCTACCAGACGATTCGCTGCTTTTTTCACCGTTTCCAGCGATCGCCCATTCATCGAACCACTATGATCGAGAATTAAACACAAATTCAGGGGTACATGGCGGTCTTGAATCTCTGCGATCGCCGAAATCGAAATTCCCAACTGACGTTGACTGTTCAGTTGATTTGCGTCCAAATTACCATCATTCAAGGCAGGCTGCAAATTAACCTTCATAACTCAGAGTCCCTATTCAGGATATACATATAAAAAAATAACTTCAAAGCACTACTTTAGCTCTACGGAAAACTTATCCAACATAAATACACTAATATAATCAGAATATCTTAGAAGCCAAGCATTGGCAGATGCGAAGCCACCTTCAGCATTAGGGAGAAATCCGCACCTTAAAGAAGGTGAGCATCGCGCTAGGATGTATTACAGTTAACGGCATAGTTTCAGGCGATCAGTTGCTATGGACAATTCCCCAATCAAGGCTGTTCAAGCCCCATATTACGGCGATAACTTTTACCGAACACCACCGCCAGATTTACCTTCCCTCTTATTGAAGGAGCGAATCGTCTATATTGGGATGCCACTGGTGCCTGCTGTTACGGAATTAATCGTGGCCCAATTGCTGTTCTTGCAATCCGACGACCCCGAAAAACCGATTAAAATCTATATCAACTCCACCGGCACTTCCGGTTACAGTGGCGAACCCATTGGCTTTGAAACCGAAGCCTTCGCCATCTATGACACCATGAAATATATCAAGCCTCCTATCCACACCATCTGCGTCGGTTCCGCGATGGGAATGTCAGCGATGCTACTCAGTGCTGGTACAAAAGGTTGTCGCGCTAGTTTGCCTCATTCCTCGATTATCCTGCATCAGCCCAAGAGCTACGCCCAAGGTCAAGCAACGGATATTCAAATTCGCGCCAGGGAAGTTTTGGTAAATAAAGGGGCCTTAGTTGATATCTTACATCGCACCACTGGACAAGCTCCAGAAAAAATTACTAAAGACATGGATCGCTTGTTATATTTAACACCCTACGAAGCGAAGGAATACGGTTTAATTGACCGAGTTTTTGAGAAAGAAGAACTCGCCAATCCTCCACTTCCTGCCAGTGTCCTTTAATTTATCTTTTGTCATTTGTCCTTTGTCCTTTGTCCTTTGTTAATAATCAAAAATTATTAATGTTAACGACCAATTGAGCAATTGACCAATGACCAATGACCAATGACTAATGACTGACTAATTAAAAACGGAGTAAATTATGCCTATAGGCGTTCCTAAAGTTCCTTACCGGATGCCCGGTGGACAATATACAGATTGGATTAGCATCTACGATCGCCTTTACCGAGAACGGATTATATTCTTGGGGCGTGATATTGATGATGAAATTGCCAATCAAATTATCGCTGTAATGCTGTATTTGGACTCAGACGATCCAGGTAAAGACATTTATTTATACATCAATTCCCCCGGTGGAATGGTTACATCTGGCATGGCTATTTTTGACACCATGCAACATATCAAATCAGATGTAGTAACTATTTGCGTGGGATTAGCTGCTTCAATGGGGTCTTTCCTGCTGGCAGCTGGCACCAAAGGCAAACGCCTAGCATTGCCTCACTCACGGATTATGATTCACCAGCCTTCAGGTGGTACCCGTGGACAAGCAACCGATATCGAAATTGAAGCTAGAGAGATTCTACGGATTCGTCACCAGCTCAATGGCATTTATGCCGATAAAACAGGTCAGACCATAGAAAAAATTGAAAAAGATATGGATCGTGACTTTTTCATGTCTGCCGAAGAGGCAAAAGAATACGGTTTAATTGACCGTGTGATTGAAGAACGAACCTCTGTAGTAGCTGGTTAGTAGGGAGTCAGGGGGCAGGGGGAGAAATCAATTCAAAATTCAAAATTCAAAATTAAAGAACTTCTGCCTCCTGCCTTCTGCCTTCTGCCTCCTCTTTCCCAATCCCCTTTTATGAACAAACTGTCAACATTGAACTTTAAAATAGAAAATTAGCCCTTATCATTAATAGTCCGGGCTTGAAGCTGATACTGACAGATAATAGCCAATAGCTAAATATTCGATAGCTGATAGCTCAAGATGGATCTTGGAGATTGCTACCGTTTACTAGGTTTAAGATCGGGAGCTTCTTTTGCTGACATCAAAGCGTCTTACCGACGACTGGCGCAGCAATATCATCCCGATATCAACCCAGATGACAACAAAGCCAAAGATAAGTTTATTGCCTTGACAGAAGCGTACAAACTCCTGATGACAGTGGTACTACCAGAGGAAACTGTGGCACATTCAACTCAGGTATCAACATCTGGTGGGCGTGATGACGCTAAGGCAACGCATAGGCAGAAAACACCAGTAACAACGGTGACAAGCCAAGAATCAGGGAAACCAAAGCCGCCTAATCTGTTGGAAATAGAAGAACGGCTGAAGTGGAAGACTTATGAGCAATTGCAGCGATTTTTGCAAGAAAAACGATTTCCGCAAGCGATCGCCCTGGCGGAAGCTTTAGCAGATCGGTTGTCAACAGATGCAGAAGTTCGTCAATGGTTGGCGATCGCCTATCAAATTTGGGGACGAGCGCTAATTTCCGAAAAACAACTACTCAAAGCCAGAATTTATCTTAAAAAAGCTTTGAAAACAGACCCACATAATAAAAGTCTCTGGTATGAAGTCCAGCGTGATTTCCAGCGCTTGGAGCAAATTTTTTAAAGATTCAAAATTAGCCCTTTCAAGGTAGGTAAAATTTTTGGACAATAATTCTTCTTACTTCTGTGTTATCTGCGACTAATGCAGTTAAATAAATTACCAAAAAATGCTGACTCACCTTGAAAGGGCTAGTTCTGAGTATAAAACTTTTACCAAAAATCTTGATTTTAGGATTTTATTAGAAAATAAACGCTTTAATTATCACTTTATCTACAGTTAAAAAATACGCTCTTATTTTTTCTTTGTTCAAAGTAATTAAAGAGGATTAATTACTTTAGATTTTTGTTACATAGTTAGAAATTTTTCTGCCTACTTAGTATAAACAGTTAATCTAGTAAATAAATATAAAATTAAATTTGGAAACCACTCATGGCGATCGGAACAATCACCAGGGTTTTCGGCCTATTCATCTCCACATCGCTAGCGTTTGCGACCGTCGCTGAGGCTGCGCCGTTCAACAGTCCGGGCTATCCAAGCTACCCTTATGAAGGTCGCTACCCGGAGTCCACGCCCTGCCGTTACAACCTCCAGCAGAGCAAGAAGGCAACCTGGGCTGGAAGCAACATAACGCTGAAGTACTTCTACAGCGGCCAATGCGGTTCATTCGCACGAATCGACAACGCGCCGCCTTACTGCAAGGTCTACCTCGATCGCACCCGCAGCAGTAACGCCAACCCCAGTAGCTGGGACTATGTTGGCGAAACCGTCGATCCGGGCATTAACTTTGCCTACACGAAGGTCGGCAATAACCTCAGTGGCCGCCTCTCCCGTGCGGCCCTAGTCTGTGGCACCGGAACCGTTGTTACCCGCACTAACTGGTACTAAGCGTGACTTTTCACAGGATGTGGAAAAGAAAGAGCGGTTCGCTAATTGCTACGGCTTGTAAGGAAAGAAAGTTTGACCGGAGGTTTCCTGAGATCGGACTTTCCACAAAATCTAAAATTGCTACGCTCGTCGCTGCCATCCACGCAGCACTGCTCCCAAGGTAGCGATTCCCTCGACAATCTTTTTAGTTGGTTGAAAGCTAAAAGCTAACCTGATGGCATCATCTCCCTGTCCATTGGCGTAGCAGCGAGTTCCTGGGAGAAAGCTGATACCGCGTTCATTGGCAGCAGTTAGGAGTGCTGTGGCGCTGATGTCTGGCGGCAATTTACACCAGACAAAAAAGCCACCACCTGGTCGCAAAGCAACTACATCACTGGGAAACTCTTGAGCGATCGCTTCTAACAACAAATTACACTTATGTTTGTACCAGACGATTAGCTCCTGAATGTGATAATCTAGTTTGCCTGTAGCACAGTAGCGACCAACCACATGGCTGACAAACGGCCCCACAGGCCCTTCACTTTTGAACATTGCCAATCGCTCAATAATTGCTGGATCGCCACAAGCCCAGCCTAGCCGGATACCAGGCGCAATGATTTTCGAGAAGGTATTCACGTATAACACCCATCCCTCTTTGTCAAGGCTTGCCAAGGATGGCACAGCCTCGCCTTGGAAGCGCAAATCGCTATAGGCATCGTCTTCTACCACCAATACGCCATACTCAGCCGCTAACGCTACCAGTTTTTGGCGACGAGATAACGGCATAGTAGAGCCTGTGGGATTATGAAAAGTAGGGATAGTGTAAATAAACCTGGGTCGAATCCCCCGTTTTTTCAAGTCGCTTAAAGTTTCTTCTAACGCATCTACATCCATTCCCATCTCATCTACAGGAATAGTAATCAGGCGGGCGCCAGCCTGGACAAATCTATTAACTACTTCCAAGAAGGTTGGCCCTTCCACAATTACCACATCACCAGGTTCGAGAAACACATCTGGTAGCAAGCCCAAAATCTGACTGGAACCGTAGCCAATAATCACGCGATCGCGATCGGCAGGGATTCCTTGAGCCTGCAAGCGGAGGATTATTTGTTCATAAAGTTGGGCTGAAGGTGGCCCATAATTGAGAGCGAGCGGAGCTTCTTCTGCCAATACAGCAGCACTTGCAGCAGACAAATCAGCATGAGGAAAAAGAATTGGGTCAGCCAGACCATAGGCAAAGCTGACGGTGATGATTTTGGTTAACTCAGTGCCGTAAGTTGGTGGTGTCAGATTTCTAGCTCTTTCGGCGAACAAATCAGCAATTTGGTAAGCAGAAGTGGTAGAAGCCATAAGCGATTAAAAATTGGGAGTCAGAATATAGAACACACACAAAGGCAATTAGCAAAAAGTCATACGTATGTATTCTTTCTTATAACATCTTGACAAGTATCGTAAAAACTGATTACTAGAACAAAATTACTATGGTGAAATTAATTAACTTCAAGTGGCAGCAGCTAATTCTAAGCTTAGGCTGTCTACTACTAATTATTGCCTGTCAAAGTTTATATCCCACTACTAACCCAGATGTTAAAATTCTCAAGGTAGCCACAGACCCCACCTTTGTCCCTTTTGAATTTCAAACAGCAGACGGTAAGTTAGAAGGTTTTGATATTGATTTGATGAATGCGTTGGTGTCGCCCGCCGCAGGCATCGCTAAAGTAGCAGGTTTTGCAATCCAGTTTGAAAGTCTGCCCTTTGATGGCACGATCTCAAGTTTGGAAGCTAAAAGAGTTGATGCCGCAATTAGTGGAATCACAATTACCGCCGAACGCCTGAAAACAATTGCTTTTTCACGACCTTATTTTAAAGCCGGACTTGCGATCGCTGTCCGCGAAGACAATCAAAATATTAAAGACTTCAATAGTCTCAAAGGTAAAAAAATTGCTGTCCAAATTGGTTCCACTGGGGCAGATTTTGCCAAAACCATCCCCAACGCTAAAATTAGTACTTTTAATTCTGGGCCAGAATTTTTCCAAGACTTACTCAATGGCAATGTCGATGCTGTGGTTAGCGATGCTTTCGCTACTTTGTATGCGATTAAAAATGGCAAACTCAAAGGCATTAGAGTTGTTGCGGATTTGCTCACCCAAGAATACTACGGGATTGCTACGCCCAAGGATTCACCGCATTTGGATGCAATTAACAAAGGTTTAGCAACTTTGTTATCCAATGGCACTTACAAGCAAATTTATCAAAAATGGTTTGACGCTGAACCTCCACAATTGCCAGACTCTTGATAATTGGGTATTGGGCATGGGGCATTGGGCATTGGGTATGGGGAAAGGGGTAAGGGGAAAAGGGGAAAGATTAAATTTATTCCTTTTCCCTTTAACCTTTAACCTTTTCCCCTGCCCCCTGCCTCCCCTGCTCCCCTGCTTCTTCCCCATTCCCCATTTCCAAGGAATTAGCTGCCAATATATGAAATATTTATCTAATATGCGTCACAATTAATACTGCCACCAAAATTCATTGATCAACTACAATCTACTGTAGTCAGGGACAGCCAATTGTGGCACCTTGGATGTTAGTGGCTAGAAGCACCTTGGAACGAATGGGAATAAAGGAACTTCCACTATGCTGATTTGCCCTCAGTGTAAATTTGAAAACCCCAATAGCAACAAATTCTGTCAAAACTGTGGCACGTCCCTGACTCACAAGATTTGTCCTGAATGCGGTACTGATGATGTACCTGTGAATGTATTACGTTGTCATAACTGTGACACAGAATGTGGAACAGTGTTTTGGGCAATTATTGCTAAAGAAACGACTAGGGAAGCTTTGAGAGGAGAAGGGGATGTCAAAGATGTGGGAGGTGAGGGAGATGAACAAGCAATACCCTCCTCATCTTCTGTATCTCCTAGTTCTCAAATTACATTAGGCTCCTATTTAGACTCCCAAGAACGCTATCAATTATTAGATGCGCTACCTGCTCAAACGGAAACTGCCATTATTACTGATGTGGGTGTGAGAGTTCTAGACTGCCAGCCGTATCAAATATCACCGATTCAGGCAATCCTAGAAAATCAGGAATCAGATTTGCTCACACCATCAGTGGAAGCGAATGAGATTCCTCGCCTTGCTAAACTTTATATTGCTTTACAATCCCAAGGTGAGCGGGGGATACCGTCGATTCACGACGCATGGCAGCAAGGTGATATACAGGTATTAATAATCGAAAACCGCTCGGATTGGCAGTATTTACTCGACCTGTGGCAAGAAGAAACAACCAGTTCGTTAAAAATTTTACACTGGTGTTATGAAATGGTTCAACTTTGGGCAGTATTGGAACCAGTAAATTGTCGTCAAAGCCTTTTAGATTTGTCGAATTTGCGATTGGATGAAGACCAAACGTTGGCACTACAAAGGTTGTATGTGGAATCACTGAATTCTCAACCCGCCACGGAGTCGTTAGAAGATGCCCCTCGCCAAACATCTGCCATTCCAGAGGAGCCGTTAACTATCCAAGCTTTGGGAAGGGTTTGGCAAGCACTATTTAGACAATCGCAACGGACTCAATTTGGCTCTGTAGTCCAAATGTTGGGGGATTTAGAGGTAGGTAAGATTCAGACCATCGCTCAATTGCGATCGCGTTTGGAGGAAATCTCTGTTGAACTGGAAGCATTAGGAAGCGCAACTTTGCCCGCAATCAAGGAGAACAATACTGTTGTGTCCACTACCCCGCAATCAGATGAGTTAGAAGATATCATTAGCAAAACTGATGATATGGCAACTGTGGTGCTGGCGATGCAGTTAAGTAGCTTAGAAGATGCAGGACGCACAGATGTGGGGCGTCAACGTCATCATAACGAGGACTGCTTTGGCATTGAAACCAAAATTCAGAAACTGGAGTTCCCTAAAAGTCGAGTTTTAGAAGGGCATGGTTTGTATATTCTTTGTGATGGTATGGGTGGACACGCTGGCGGCGAGATAGCCAGTGAGTTAGCAGTCAACACCCTACGGGAATACTTTCAAGAACACTGGATTGCCAACCAGCTGCCAACAGAAGATAGTATTCGTGAGGCAGTGTTTTTAGCTAATGAGGCGATTTACAAGCTCAATCAACAAGATGCCCGTTCTGGAGTTGGGCGTATGGGTACAACTTTAGTAATGCTTTTAATTCAAGATACTCAAGCAGCAGTTGCTCATGTCGGAGATAGCCGTCTCTATCGCCTGACGCGCAAGCAGGGACTAGAACAAGTCACAGTAGATCACGAAGTTGGGCAACGGGAAATAAATCGAGGAGTAGAAGCAAGCATCGCTTATGCCCGCCCAGATGCCTACCAACTCACCCAAGCCTTGGGGCCTCGTGATGAAAACTCAATTAATCCCGACGTTGGTTTTTTCGACATCAACGAAGACACTCTTCTGCTGTTGGTGTCAGACGGTCTATCAGATAATGATTTACTAGAAACCCATTGGCAGACGCACTTAGAACCCTTACTTAGTTCTGGTGCTAACTTAGAACGGGGCGTTACAGAATTAATTGATTTGGCAAATCAACACAACGGTCACGACAATATTACTGGTATACTTATTCGGGCAAAAGTACGCCCAAATCTAGAAAGTTGAAATTAAGAGACTGGGAACTGGGGACTGGGGACTGGGAACTGTGAAATAATTTTTCTACTCTCCAATCCCCAATACCCAATCCCCAATCCCTAATCCCCAATCCCTAATCCCCAATCCCTAATCCATTTACCTTGTAGGTTGTATTGTGGTTAGTCTGACCCTGTTAGAACCGCAACAGAAAACGCCCCTCCAGCAGTGGAGCTTTGAGAACTCCTCCATAATTCGGATTGGTCGAGCGGCAGATAATCACGTTGTTTTAAATGATAGTTTAGTTTCGCGGTATCATCTAGAACTGAGAAAAGTCGGTGACGCTAGCAATGGCGATGCTTGGCAGCTGACTAGTAAAGGTACAAATGGCACTTTTCTCAACGGTATCCTTGTACTTCAGAGTCCGTTACCAGATAATTCCCTTTTGCAATTGGCACAGGGAGGTCCAATATTGCAATTCCAAATTCAGCAGGTAACAGTACTGGAAACTGGTTTGCGATCGCAGCAACAAATACAAGGGACAGAAGAAAACGCTGCTGAGACATTTTACTCAGCAGAAAATCTGGCAAATTTATCTTCTACTTGCACGCACGAAGGTAATTCTCCAAACAATCTGTTTTGCATCCACTGCGGTCAACCTCTCTCAGTCCAACAGAGAATTCGCAATTATCAGGTGTTGCGAACTCTCGGACAAGGAGGTATGGGTACTACTTATCTCGCTTGGGATGAGGCTGGTCTGATTGCGGGTGTGCCACAACTGCTGGTGTTGAAGCAAATGAATGCTGATATGCTAAAAATTGTCAAAGCTCAAGAGCTATTTGAGCGAGAGGCGCACACTCTCAAATCCCTTAAACATCCTGGAATTCCCAAGTATTATGACTTTTTTGTAGAAGGCGGAAAAAAATACTTGGCAATGGAATTAATCCACGGACAAGATTTGGAGAAACGTGTCTATACCACCGGCCCAGTAACACCAAGCCAAGCGATCGCTTGGATGATCCAAACTTGTGATATTTTGGACTATCTTCATAGCCAAGAGCCTCCACTGATTCACCGCGATATCAAACCCGCCAATTTAATGGTGCGAAGTTCAGGAAATCGCATAGTGGTGCTAGATTTTGGCGCAGTTAAAGAGATTGGCACAGCGCCCGGTACTCGAATTGGTGCAGAAGGTTACTGCGCTCCCGAACAAGAACGAGGACAACCTTTGACTCAATCTGATTTGTATGCAATTGGGCCAACGCTGATTTTTCTGCTCACAGGCGAAAACCCGTTCAAGTATTACCGCCAAAGAGGGCGAAACTTCAGGTTTGAGGTGGCAAAAGTTCCCACCATTAGTTCCCAATTAAGAGATGTTATCGATCGGGTTACAGAACCATTGCCACGCGATCGCTATCAAACGGCAAAGGAATTAGCTGCGGCATTAGCTGCTTGCAAAGTTTAGAGGATCGGGAGTTATGTAGAGACGCGATTAATCGCGTCTAGGGAGTGGTGAATATTAAAAATTTCTATTCCCTATGCCCTATTCCCTACTCTTCATCCCAAGTTTCTACAGCTAGCAATTCACTAACTGGGTCTTGCATACTAAAGCCAAAGTCAAGCAGTTCTTGTTTCCAGTGCTGCCATTCATTACCATAGAGCAGAGCGATTTTCCAGATGCTATCGCTTGGCTTGATAATATTCGATTCTATGAGTGATTGCACATTGCGCTGCAATTTCACCATTGGGTGAATCACTTGCTGAGTCATAACCTCGATTGAATTCTGATTTTGTAGGTAAATGCTTAATTAAAACCGCTTCCCATTCTGCAATTGTTGCCGGCCCGTAGAGTGGTTTAATTTGGTAAAGCTAGTCTTAACTTTTTAACTATACCATAACAAACTCTACTAAGTTACTGGTAAATTCGGTTTTGTACGGTAATTACCACCAGAAAATCCCAATTTTACCAAGCAGTCCTTAAACTTTTCGCAGAAGTAGACAAAAGTTTTGGGAGAAGGAGTAAGGGATGCTTATATTTACACTTTTTCCTTTAACTTTTGCCCCTTTTGTTTTTCCTCTTTACGTCTACCTTTTTTTTGCAACGGTGCAACACTACCTTTCGTAAGATATCTCTTGTGAACGCCGAGCAGAATAATTAGTCCTCAAGGAAGTTCCACTAAGTAGTGTGACTGAGGACTACTAGGAAAATTCTGTTTGTTTAAATTAGGAAAAATATGCTTGCTTGTTGCAGTAGCTATAGGATACGAGCTACTTTGAAGGTTTTTGACCGACTGGGAAATTTGCAATTGAGTAGAAATGTGTACTCTTTCTGTTGATTTAAATGTTATTTAGATTATCGCAAACATCTGGCTTTAGGCGAAATAATTGTAAATCTTTATATAATTTTTATATTTTGCTCAGAGAATAAGACCTGTTAGGGTACAGGGTAGGGTTTTGCTTTGAGGTATAGAAGCGATGCCTACGGCAGTAAACTACGCATAGCAAAATTGTTGCTATAGATAGGCTTACCATAAAGTTCTCTCGTCTTCAGAGTCAGCATTTGAAGTTTGTGTAAAAAATTTTTAGCGCGGATGTTAGTTTCTGTTGAGCAGATGGGTATCCTCAGAACGGAGGCTTGCTGATACTTAAGTGTTTACCGCAGCAAGTATGTGAGACATGGCTGGTTCAGACGAAGAATACCTAATTACCCGCAAAAAGCAGATTCAGCGGCGACAAAAGATTGTCACGATAGTGTCGATGTTCTCGTTTTTTGGTTCTACGTTATTTGCAGTCGTTCCAGCAATCCAACAGGCTACTCAACCTAAGCCAGCAACTGCGTCTGCTTCTCCTGAGTCAGGATTACAGCAACAGGCGCAAGGCTACGAGTTGGTTTTACAACGGGAACCAGAAAACCAACTTGCTTTAGAGAAACTGTCTTTGCTGCGGTTGCAATTGAAAGATTATAAAGGTGCGATGGAGCCTTTGGAAAAGCTGGTGAAGTTGCACCCCGATCGGCAAGATTACAAAGTTGTTTTAGAGAAAATTAAAAAGCAAGAGAAAAATAGCGATCGCACCACAAATAATCAACCAAAATCTAATTAACAATTTTACTTAAATATTTATTTTTGGAAAATAATAATTTTGAGATTACAAAGAATTACAAGATGTTTAATGGCAAATCGATTTTAATTACTGGTGGTACAGGCTCGTTCGGCAAACAATTTGTGAAAACGGTTCTCAGCCGATATCAGCCTCAGAAAGTCATAGTTTATTCACGTGATGAACTGAAGCAGTACGAGATGGCGCAGGAGTTTAACGCACCTGTAATGCGCTATTTTATTGGAGATGTGCGCGATCGCGATCGTTTGCATATGGCAATGAGAGGTGTAGATTATGTTATTCATGCTGCGGCACTCAAGCATATTCCTGCTGCTGAATACAACCCAATGGAATGTATTAAAACTAATATTCACGGTGCAAATAATGTTATTGATGTTGCCATTGAGCAAGAAGTAGAAAAAGTAATTGCTCTATCAACAGATAAGGCAGTTAATCCAATTAATCTCTATGGTGCAACCAAGCTAGCTGCGGATAAACTTTTTGTTGCAGCTAATAACATTGTTGGGTCAATGAAAACCCGGTTTGCTGTAGTTCGCTACGGCAATGTTGTTGGTTCCAGAGGCTCAGTTGTACCCTTCTTTCAAAAACTGATTCAGGAAAAATCCGCCGAAATTCCCATTACAGATCTACGCATGACCCGCTTTTGGATTACCCTACAACATGCTGTAGATTTAGTTTTTAATAGCTTTGAAAGAATGCACGGTGGAGAAATATTTGTCCCCAAGATTCCTTCAATGAAAATTACTGATTTAGCTGAAACACTCGCACCAGGGGTTCCAATTAAAATTGTTGGCATTAGACCAGGAGAGAAACTACATGAAGCTATGTTTTGTTCTGAAGCTTCACATTTAGCCTTGGAGTTTGCAGACCATTATGTAATTAAACCAACTATTGAATATGCCTATTCTATTGATTATACCTGCAATGCTTTAGGTGAAAAAGGAGTCCCTGTGGCAGAAGGGTTTGAGTATAGCTCCGAAATAAATACAGAATGGCTAAAAGGTTTCCAATTATTGGATATGTTGAAGTAATGAGTGGCTATATTCCCTATGGGCGGCAAGATATTAATCAAGAAGACATTGATGCTGTAATTGAAGTTTTGCACTCAGACTGGATTACTCAAGGCCCAGTGATAGAGAGGTTTGAACAAGCGGTTGCTAACTATTGTGGGGCAAAATATGCTGTAGCGGTTTCCAGTGCCACAGCTGCATTACATATTGCTTGTCTTGCAGCTGATTTAGGGCAAGGAGACCTTCTTTGGACATCACCAAATACCTTTGTCGCCTCAGCTAATTGTGGGCTTTATTGTAATGCCAAAGTAGATTTTATTGATATTGATTTAAATACCTATAATTTAAGCGTAGATGAATTAGAAAGTAAGTTAGCTAAGGCAGAATATCAAGGATGTCTGCCAAAAGTATTAATACCCGTGCATTTTGCAGGGCAATCCTGTGAAATGGAGAAAATTGCCGCTTTATCGCAGCAATATGGTTTCAAAATTATTGAAGATGCTTCTCATGCGATCGGGGGAACCTATCAGAGACAATCTGTTGGTTCTTGTCAATTTTCTGATATGACAGTTTTTAGCTTTCATCCAGTCAAGATTATCACGACTGGCGAAGGCGGTATGGTGCTAACCAATCAGGAGGAATTGTATCAAATATTAATTAGATTAAGAAGTCATGGCATAACTCGCAATCCAGATTTCATGCAAGGACAATCTCATGGATCTTGGTATTATCAGCAACTTGAATTAGGTTTCAACTATCGGATAACAGATATTCAAGCAGCATTGGGCGTTAGTCAGATGCAAAGACTAGATGAATTTGTAGAACGTCGCTGGTTTTTAGCTAACCGCTATAATCAACTACTGCAAGATTTACCATTAATGCTGCCGTGGCAACATCCAGATACTTATTCTAGCTGGCATCTTTATGTGATTCGGCTCAAACTGGATAAAATTAATAAAACTCATCGGCAGGTATTTGAAGAACTTCGTAGTGCAGGAATTGGTGTGAGTTTGCACTATATTCCAGTTCATATACAGCCTTATTACCAAAATTTTGGCTTTAAATTAGGAGACTTTCCACAAGTAGAAAAATACTACAAAGAAGCTATCAGTATTCCAATATATTATGGACTAGATGAAGAGAGTCAAGATAGGGTAGTAGCTTCGTTAAAAGAGAGGCTGATATGAAAACTGTAATTATTGTTCAGGCAAGAATGACTTCAACTCGGCTTCCCGGAAAAGTACTCAAAAAGGTATTGGATAAGCCTTTATTAGAATACCAGATTGAGAGACTAAAGCGAGTAAAGCTGGCTGATGAAATTGTGATTGCTACTACAAACAATAATACAGATTTGCCAATCATTGAACTTTGCGATCGCCTTTCAATACCATATTTTCGAGGCTCTGAAGAAGACGTATTAGCCAGATACTATGGAGCAGCTAAAGAATATCAAGCAGATGTAGTAGTTCGCGTTACCTCTGATTGTCCACTTATTGATCCACAAGTGATTGACAAGGTAATTCAATTTTTTTTTGATTATAGATATCAATATGATTATGTTTCTAACTGTTTAGAGAGAACTTACCCACGGGGAATGGACACTGAGGTTTTTTCGTTCCTAGCATTACATCAGGCATTTGTAGAAGCAATCGCACAACCTGACCGGGAGCATGTTACCCCGTTTATTTATATGCAACCTAAATGTTATCGATTAGCTCAGGTAGTTTATTCAGAAAATGAAAGTTCATATCGCTGGACAGTTGATACAGCAGATGATTTTGAACTGACTAAAAGAATTATTGAAGCGCTTTATCCTCAAATTCCAAAATTTACTCTTGAGGATTGTTTAGATTTGCTCAGAGAGTATCCTGATTGGTCACTAATTAACGCACACGTAGAACAAAATAAATATGCTGTATAAGTATTAATTTATCAAAAATGAACCTATTTATCCGAGTAGATGCATCAACACAAATAGGTACAGGTCATGTAATGCGTTGTCTAGCTTTAGCGCAGGCTTGGCAAAATGCAGGTGGTCAGGTTATTTTTGTGATGGCGGCTGAAGCACCAGATTTGAAAACTCGGTTAAACGCGGAAGAAATGGAAGTTATCCACCTGCCGATTCAAATTGGAAGCGCTGAGGATGCCGAAAAAACAGCGAAACTCGCACACCAGTTTAATGCAAATTGGGTTGTAGTAGATGGTTATAATTTCGATGCTAAGTATCAAGAAATCATCAAGGAATCTGAGCTAAAACTTTTATTCATTGATGATTATGGACACGCAAAACAGTACCACGCGGACATTGTTTTAAATCAAAATATTTATGCTCATGACGGATTATACAGGAATAGACAGCCATATACCAAACTATTACTTGGTACAAGCTATAGCCTTTTGCGGCGGGAATTTTGCCAGTGGCGGAGATGGCAGCGATCGCTCCCTCTGACAGCTAAGAAGTTACTGGTTACACTAGGCGGTGCAGATCCAGATAATATAACTCTCAAGGTGATTCAAGGATTACAACAAGTAGAAATAGAAGGGCTAGAAGCAGTTGTTGTAGTTGGAGGAAGTAATCCGCATTATGAGCAGCTGCGATCGGCTAGTAAGGAGTCAAGGTTTCCTATTCCCCTGAAAAGGAATGTAACGGATATGCCCAATCTGATGTCTTGGGCTGATGTGGCAGTGACCGCTGGTGGTAGCACTTGCTGGGAACTAGCTTTTATAGGTTTGCCTAGTGTAATGGTAATTTTGGCAGATAACCAACGGGCGATTGCCGAAAAACTAGAGGCAATGGGAGTAGTTGTCAATTTGGGATGGCATGAGAATGTTTCTGCTGTTGAAATAGCAGCGGCAGTAGCGCAATTACTGATAACTCCTGAAAAGCGGGAAAAAATGACTAGATGTAGCCAAGAATTAGTGGATGGTCAAGGAAGCAGTCGAGTTTTGAGCTATCTAAAAGATAACTTTTTTCAATTGCGATCGGTGCAGCAAGATGATTGTCGGTTGTTATGGGAATGGTCAAACGCTCCAGAAGTACGTGCGCTTTCTTTTTCTTCAAAGTCTATACTCTGGGAAAATCATGTTCAATGGTTTAAATCTAAATTAATTAACCCTAATTGTATCTTTTACATTGCTATTAACAATAATAATGTACCTATTGGACAGATTCGATATGACATAGAAAATTATGAAGCTACTGTTTCCATGAGTATTGACCCAACGTTTCGTAATCAGGGTTATGGCAGTAGCTTGATTAAATTAGCTTGTAAACAACTATTCTCTGATTCTGATGTTACTAGAATTAATGCCTACATAAAACCAAGTAATCAGGCATCTATTAAGGCATTTTCCAAAGCGGGTTTTCAGAGTATGGGAATAACTACACTGCAAGGACATCAAGCAATCCTTCTAATCATAGACAAGTGTAAATTTGATTAATTGAGAGAGTAAATGCGAGAAATTAACATTGCAGATAGAATAATCGGTGCTAGTCATCTCCCCTTCGTTGTTGCTGAAGTTTCCGGCAATCATAACCAATCTTTAGAAAGAGCTTTAGATATCGTTGAAGCAGCTGCTAAAGCCGGAGTACATGCAATTAAAGTTCAGACTTATACTGCTGACACGATGACCTTAGACATAAATGAGGGTGATTTTTACATCGATTCTCCTAATAGTTTATGGCACGGTAAATCCCTGTATCAGCTATATCAGCAGGCTTACACACCTTGGGAATGGCACAAACCTATTTTTGAGCGTTGTGATGATTTGGGAATAGTTGTATTTAGCACTCCTTTTGATGCTACCTCTGTAGATTTTCTCGAATCTTTAAATGTATCTTGCTATAAAATTGCCTCTTTTGAAAATACCGATTTACCTTTAATTCGCAAAGTTGCGAACACAGGTAAACCGATGATTATTTCTACTGGTATGGC
The DNA here is from genome assembly GCF_034530815.1 of Nostoc sp. DedSLP03. Taxonomy (NCBI): domain Bacteria; kingdom Bacillati; phylum Cyanobacteriota; class Cyanophyceae; order Nostocales; family Nostocaceae; genus Nostoc; species Nostoc sp. DedSLP03. The sequence goes on along the minus strand of NZ_JAVRCK010000001.1, from coordinate 26,185 downwards.
AACAATTTCTGAGTTAGATGAAACTGTTCGGACAGCACGAGAAGCTGGATGCCAAGATTTAATATTACTCAAATGTACTAGTAGCTATCCTGCCACACCAGAAAATACTAACCTGTTAACTATTCCTCAAATGCGTGAGTTGTTTAATGTGCAGGTAGGGTTATCGGATCACACAATGGGTATTGGAGTTGCTGTTGCTAGTGTTGCTTTAGGAGCTACATTAATTGAGAAGCACTTTACTCTGTGTCGCGCTGATGGTGGAGTTGATTCAGCCTTTTCAATGGAACCAGCAGAGATGCAGCAATTGGTAATAGAATCGCAAAGAGCTTGGCAAGCTTTGGGCAGTATAAAATATGGAGCCACTGAGGCTGAAAAAGAATCATTGTTTTATCGGCGATCGCTCTACGTTGCTAAAGATATGAAAGCTGGAGAGATTCTCACTCCAGAAAACCTAAGAGCAGTACGCCCAGGTTTAGGATTACCGCCTAAGTTTTTCGACATTATTATCGGAAAAGCAGTTAATCAAAATATCAAGAAAGGTACACCTTTTGCCTGGGAACTAGTATTAGCAAGTGAGTAATAAAAAGCCCACTAATAGACAGAAAAATGCTAATTTTAGTTATTATCTATATATCTTTATGTTTAACATTAAAAAGTTAAGGATGAATCGTCAATGAGTGAAGTTAACACAAGTGTGCAGATATTACGAAAACACTATCAGAATCTTGTAAGGACAAAAGGTGACTCACCTGGTTCTGGACAGTGGGGTTCTATAGATGAATCTCTTGTTAGATATTTAGAACTTATGAAAATTGGAGACCTTAATGGATGTCGAATTTTAGATATAGGATGTAGTATCGGTTATTTTGCAGAATATTTGCAAGAACACAATATTATTTGCCAATATACAGGCATAGATATTGTACCTGAAGCTATTCAAATTGCACGTAAAAAATTTCCAGATATGAAATTCGAGTGCTTAGATATAACTCAAGAAAGTTTAAAAGAAACCTATGATTATGTTTTAGTCTCTGCTGTTTTCAATAATTTTACACCTAACGGGAATATTTTTCTACAAACTTTAATCAAAAAAGCATTCTCTTTATGTGAGAAAGGTCTAGCATTTAATTTTATTTCCTCTTATGTGAATTTTCGACAAGAAACGATGGCTTATTATGAACCAGAGACAGTTTTAAGTTTCTGTATTCAGCAGCTATCGAGAAAAGCCACAATAATTCATCATTACTATCATTGTGATGTTTGTATTTATGTTTATAAGTAAATGAATACTAAAGATTTTGTAATTAATTGGCAGGAAATAGCAAATATTTGGGATGATTTTGTTGAAGAATCTCCTCAAGGAACTGTTTTTGCCAAAACTGAATTTCTCAATTCATTAGGAGTTCCTTTTCAAGTTATTACAGTCTATTTTAGACACAAAATAGTTGCAGGTACTGTCATCTTATTTTCTGAAGATTCCAAGATATTACCCGCTCCTTTCCCTTTCACACCCTATCAAGGACTGTTACTAGCCGACAATTTTGCTAAAACAGATCACAAACGGAATTGCGAAGAATTTTTTATTGTCACTTGGTTCTTAGAAAAACTTATAGAGAAATTTGATAAAATTTCCCTAGCCCATTCATGGCAATTGCAGGATATACGACCATTTCAATGGTATAACTACCATACACCTGAAAAAGGGAAGTTTGAAGTTCAACTCAGATACACGGGGATATTAAAATTAAAAAAATTTGATACTTTTGACTTTTATCTCAGTTGCATCCGCGCTGTCAGGCGTCAGGAAATGCGGAAAGCTATCAAGAATAAATTATCTATTCAAGTGTCTGAAAATATTCATATTTTAGACAAACTAAACAGAGAAGTTTGGGCTAGACAAGGAATAGAAAATATAGAAAAAGAATCTTATTTACTTAAAGCAATAACAGATAAATCTTTAACCAAAGGATTTGGAACACTGAAAGTATGCTATTTGGATACAATTCCTATTTCTGCAATTTTATTCCTCTTTGATCGTAAGCGTGGCTATTATATGTTTGCTGGAAATAATTCGGAATACAGAGAAAGTGGTGGTTCAACATTTTTACTACTCAATTTAATTGAAGAGTGTTTTAAACGTAACTTGCAAGAAGTTGATTTTGTAGGAGTTAATTCTCCAAATAGAGGAGATTACAAACTCAGTTTTAATCCAGAGATTAAGCCTTATTTTGTAACAGATTTTAATACCAATTTGAATCTCTATAAATAAATATAAAAATTTAGCTGGAGAAGTAACTAAAACTGTGAATCGTGTCATTGCCACAATAGAAGCTCGGATGGGTTCTTCACGCTTTCCTGGTAAAGTTCTCAAGGAAGCAGTGGGTAAACCAATGCTGTTGTTAATGATTGAGCGTATCCGTCGCGCTCGTTATATAGACGAAGTAGTAGTTGCCACAACCACTAATGAAAAGGACGAAGCGATCGCATCCTTATGCAGTGAACACAATATTTCTTACTTTCGTGGTTCAGAAGAAAATGTATTAGAACGAGTTGTGGAAACTGGGCGACACTATCAAGCAGAAGTTAGTGTCCTTTTAACCGGAGATTGCCCGCTAATTGACCCTTATGTGATTGACCAGCACATTTGTGCCTTTTTCGCGGCTTACCCCCATGTGGATTACGTTGCTAATTGTGAAGTACGTTCATATCCTCATGGGCTGGATCTCATGGTGCTGTCTTGGAAAACACTAGCTCAAACAGTTGATTTTGCCTCCAGCAAACCCTTTCGTGAACATGTTGGTTGGTACATCCGACGACATCCAGAGTTATATCGTCGCTTGGATATCATTGCTCCTCCAGGCTTAAGTAATCCTTTCTTCCGTATTACTCTTGACTATCAAGAAGACTACGATCGCATCAAAGCCATTTTTGAAGCACTTTATCCTCAGAATCCCCAATTTACTACAGTAGACATTCTTCACTATGCCCAACAACAAGGATGGATTGACTCCTAAGAGAGATTAAACTCATGAAAGTGTGTGTCGGTATTATTGGTTTGGGAAAAATTGGGCATCGCTTTGGTATTTCCCCACAAGGCGATCCACTCAGCCATTCCGAAGGGTATGCCCAAATCCCTAACGTAACAGTTGTATTAGGAGTAGATCCAGATCCAGAGGCTTGTAGAAATTTTCAGCAACGTTTTTCCGAAGCACAGGTATACTCCAGTCTGAAAGATGTACCACATGGACTTCACCTCGACGTAGTATCAGTATGTAGTCCTACTCACCTACACGCTCAGGGAGTTATTGCTGCACTCGCTTGGCGATCGCGTGTGATCCTGTGCGAAAAACCCCTTGCAATTAATGCAGCAGAAGCAGAAATGATGCTAGCTGCTTGCTCTGCACAGGGCTGTATTTTGATAACTAACTATTCGCGTCGTTGGACACCAATGCTGCAAGCCTTGAAAAATCTAACGAACCAAGATGATGGCTTAGGAACCCCAATTGGTGCTTGCTTACGCTACAACGGTGGTTTATTGCATAATGGAACCCATTGGATCGATATGTTATTGGCTTTATTCGGATCGGTTGCTTGTACATATCGTCTGGAAAAATTATCTGTTGCTCAAGATGACGCTGGCGAGTCAATTGCACTATCCTGGAACAGCGGATTAACTGCATATTTGATTGCAGTACGTGGAACTGGGTGTTCAATCGGCGAAGGCGAACTCTGGGGAACCAGCGGTATGCTGCGGTATAGCGCCGGGGGACAGCAAGTCACTTGGCAGACAGTTCAACCCAGCCAATGGTCAGGCTTTCAAGAGTTAAGTCAAGCAAAGATCATCTGTGAAGCTGGCTTAAAAGGCCACATTTTGGGGGCTGTCACCGAAGCTGTGCAATTAGCACAAATTGGCGGACAACCAACCTGTTCTGGCGCTGATGGTGTGCTTGCTTTACAAGTTGTTGAAATGGCAAGAAACAACAAATTTCTAATTAAGTAGGTAATTTGATGGTTATTACTAGAGAAAAACCGGCTTTGCTTGGAGGTTCCAAAGTTTTTCCAGAGCCATTACCAAGGTATATCAGTACTGGTTTTCAAGAGACAGAGGTCGCGATTCAAGTATTGAAAAGCGGTATTTTATCTGACTATATTGGTGCTGCTGGACTGTACTTTATGGGTGGCAAACAAGTTCGCACCTTAGAAAAACAATGGGCTAACTACTTTAATGTTCGTCACGCTTTGAGTGTTAACTCTGCTACTAGTGGTTTACATGCCGCTGTGATTGCAGCAGGTGTGAAGTTTGGTGATGAGGTAATTGTGCCGCCACAAACCATGTCAGCAACGGCAACAGCAGTGGTTATGGCAAATGGTACTCCTGTTTTTGTCGATCAAGAGGAGGCCACCTGCTGCATCGATCCAGAAGCTGTTGAAGCTGCTATTGGACCGCGCACAAAAGCAATTATCGCAGTCAATTTATTTGGAGGTCCAGCCAAACTGTTGCGCTTACGGGAGTTAGCAGATCGACACGGTTTGATTCTAATTGAGGACAATGCCCAAGCACCAGGAGGCCAGCATCAGGGGCGTTGGTTGGCAACAATTGGGCATTTGGGGGTTTTCAGCCTCAATTGTCACAAAACGATCCAGTGTGGTGAAGGGGGAATCGTAGTCACTAATGACGATCGCTTGGCCCAGCGAGTGGCACTGGTACGCAATCACGGGGAGAATGCAATTGAAGCGGAAAACTGGTATGAAGATACTGATATTGTTGGTTACAATTACCGTTTAACTGAACTTCAGGCAGTGATCGCTCAGGTTCAACTTCAACGTTTAGAAGAATTGACACAGCCACGGCTGAAAATTGCTGAAGCTTTAGATCAAGGGTTGTCTGAGTTTAAAGCATTGCGGACGACTAAAGTTGACTCTGGCGATCGCCATGTTTACTATACATATCCCATCTGGATCGATCCACAACAAGCTGGATTGTCGCGGGACAGATTTGTGGAAGCACTTCAAGCAGAAGGATGTCCTGTGACGGGGCGTTACGTGCGTCCCTTATACAGACTACCTCTTTTCCAAAAGCTCCAACAAGAAGGCAAGACAATTGTCAGTCATCCTACTGGTGTTTGTCCTATAGCCGAAAAGACATATAGCGAGACGCTTTTATCTACAACTCTCATCCAAATACCTGGGGGTATTGACTTAATTGATGGTTTCATAGCTTCCGTGGCTAAAGTCCTGGCTCATGCCGAAGAGTTAAGCCAAGGGCAAGATGAATGAAGATTATTGCGATCGCTCACGACCCAGGCGGTGCTAATGCTGTCGCTGCAACAGTTGCAGTCTTGCGGGCAGCAGGTACACAGGTTGAAGCCTATGCCAAAGGCCCAGCCATCCATCAGTTTCAACGCCTTGAAGTTGCTTGCATACCAGTTTCTGAGGAACACCAAACTCTTCTTGTAAATTTAACAGGAGATATTCTGCTAACAGGAACATCTCAATATGATGAGTTTGAACGTGATGCTATTTTATGGGCGAGACAAGAGCATATTCCTAGTATTGCGGTCATAGATTATTGGGCAAATTATCGGCAGCGTTTTCAAGCACTCAACAATCCTAATACGGAACCAACTTTTCCAGATATCATCACAGCTATAGATGAAGTATGTGCCGCAGGAATGCTTGCTGATGGAATACCAGAAAAGCGAATACGCATTGTGGGACAGCCCTATTTTGCTTGGCTAATTGCTAGGCAAAAATCCAAAAAAAGTATTTTCAAACTTCCAGAAAATATTCTATTTGCTTCTCAACCAAATGCCAATGAAATTGAGATGCTCCGTCTCTTAATTAAGGTATTAACCGACTATAAACATTTAAAAAAATTGCTCATCCGCTTTCATCCACGCCAAGGGAAGTGTCCTGGTTCACTTGATTTGCTAGCAAGATCAAGCTTACCATTTGCGATTGACGAAAGCCCGAATATACTAGATACACTGCAACAACAGGATATTGTTTTGGGAATTACTTCCATTATTCTAATTGAAGCAGCCTTGATGGGGATACCAACAGGTAGCTTGGTTATGGGTGTGAATAACACGTTAATAACCAACAAATGGGGATTTACGCTTCCCTTAAACACCCCAGAAAAGCTGCAAGAGTTTTTGTATTTTACCGAATATAGGGAAATAGATAAGCAGTTCTTTGAACAACAATGCAATGCAGATTATCGAGTAACACAGTTATGTAAAGCGATAATTTAGTTACTTTGTATCGCCTGATAAATATGGTTTCAATAAAATTTGTTCTTTATACATTTGGTGTTAAAACATATGTCAACAGTTAGATTAGTTATAGTTCAAGGTCCCAATCAAATGTTATATTCTCTTTCTGTCCTTCGTTATCTCGAAGCAACTGAAGAATATAAAGACTGTGAAGATATATTAATATTAGGTGGATATAGAGCCGACCCAAAACTTACAGAAGTTTGCTTACAAATATCTAAAATTTGGAATTTTAAATCAAAAATAATTTTACATGGGTTTGATTATTTATGCCAAGATAATTCTCTAGATTTTGTATCAGCATCAGAATTATTAAAAAGAGTTATCAATCTTCAATCTGTTGATGTTATATTTGTACTCCGCAATTGGCAATTTATCAATGAAGTATTTTTATACGCTTACCCTAGCGCTCGTAAAATATGTTACGGAGAATTAGGCTGGTTAGATTTTAGTAGTACTTTATGGAGTAATTTTTATGGCAGTCCACCTATTAATCCATCGGGTAAGTTTATTCAAATAGATGAGGCATATCCTGTATTAGTACCCGTGGATGCAGATCATACTTTTGAACAATGTCCCATTAAGGTTGTTGGAGGTGATTTTTTTAAGTCTGTTATATACGACAGTGCTAGACAGATCCAAGGACTTAGCAATTACTGTGCGTTAATTGTAGAACAACTTGGTAATTCCATCACCTTTGTCCTAACATCATATGATACAGAGGCAGGATTTATTAAAAGTTACCAAGATGAAATAGAATGTTACTTGTCTTGCATCTTACCATATACTCAGGAAGATGAAGCTATAGTTGTCAAAGGACATCCCAGGCAAATATACAACCAGTCGGAATTACTGACAAATAAGCTGTGCGAATTTGAACGTAGAGCCTTTGTTGTTTCCGAATTTACCCAAGTTCCTATTGAGTTATTTATTCCTTTTCTTCCAATAAAAAAGGTAATTGCTCCTATGTCTTCAGCTTCTATAACATTGGGATACTTGGGAGCTTCTGAATTAGTTATAGGATTTGGTGAAAACTTAATAAGTAAATATATATTTCCTAAATGCCAGGAAACCATATTGATTGGGCAGTACCAACGAGCATTAGAAGCGAAATATACATATCAGCAAAATTGTGAACCAATCAAGTATTTAGAACTCAAAGATAACTTAAAACAATATTATCAACAGCAAATATGTATTAATCTATCTGATGATAATGCTACTCAAAGACATGTTGAGGAATTGACCGGAAAACATGATTTTGTTGATAGGGTACTTAGCTTTGAAAAATCTAAAATAGAGCAGCCAGATATATCTGTATTGCAAGAGTTACTTGATTTGAGAAACCAGATGGTCGAATTTTTGTTAACAATAGAAGTAAATTTACTTGAAAGATTATACTCTAACAAATTAGGTGAAGCTTATCAAGCACTATTAAATAGTGGCATTAAACATGAACCATTCACTATTACTGAACAAAACTTTGTAGTTGAAATATTAGATCATCTTGCTAAAGGATTTGATCAACCAAAAGCTATTCAATATCTGCTAGCAGTAATGCTGTACTACCGCCCTTACCAATTACCTTTAACTTACAACCTGACTCTTATTCCTAATTGGCTACTTAATGACTACTTTCAATTTCTCTTACAACCTCCTCTTTGTTTCCAGGATATAGGAGAAGCAAATATTTATTATGAATATCTAAGTATTATTGTAGATTACATACATAATAATATTCTTAATAATCCAGATTCTAAGTTCTGGCAGAGCGTAGCACATAAATTTACAATTGAGGCTAACTTTATTCCATTGTATTTTAATAAATTTAATTTAAAGGATATATACGAAAAACGCGCTAATATTATAGAATTCTATTTAAAAAAATCTGATTTTCAAATCGACTATAATTTCCCAGAACGCTCCCCAGAACGGCAGAAAATTCGCCTTGGAATACTTGCAAGTCATTTTAGCCCACAAACAGAAACTTTTGCTAGCTTATCACTGTACAAGAATTTAAATAGAGATTTATTTGAGATTATTATTTTTACCTTACAAACTAGTAATCATCGCTTAGAACGATATTGTGCTGGTCATGCAGATACTTTCGTTCGACTACCAAATGATCTGCCTAACCAAGTGCAAAGCATTCGGGATGCAGAACTGGATATCTTGTTCATTTCTACTAATGTGACTGCTGTTACACATGCAATTACCTTAATTGCTTTACATCGGCTAGCACGAATACAGATAGTTGACGCAAATTCGCCAGTAACAACAGGAATGCGTCATACAGATTATTACCTTTCAAGTAAACTTTCTGAAATTGAAGATAATGCTCAACAACATTATACGGAAAAGTTAATTACATTAGATAGTCCTCCTCAATGTTTCGATTTTGCAACAGAAGAGAAAATACTTGCTACAACTTCTATTAGCAGAAACAGTTTAGGTATTGCTACAACTGCTGTAGTTTATGTTTCAGGTGCTAATTACTACAAAATAATTCCAGAGCAAGAAGAAACTTGGACAAAGATAATTGCTAACGTAACTAATTCTGTACTATTACTTTATCCATTTAATCCAAACTGGTCATCTTCTTATCCTTCTATTGCTTTCCGTAAGCGTATAGTTACTACTTTTGCTAAATATGGTCTTAGCGAAGATAGGTTGATTATTCTTGAGGCAGCACCGAATCGTGCTGATGTTAAAGAACGTTTGAAAATTGCTGATATATACTTAGATTCTTATCCTTACTCCGGTATGACTTCACTCATTGATCCTTTGGAAGTGGGCTTACCAACCGTGGTAATGGAAGCAGAACCTTCTCGTTCTCGCAAAGGAGCGTCACTTTTGCGAGAACTTAAGATATTTGATTTAATCACCAACAATGAAGAGGCTTATATTGAAGTAGCTGTTGCTTTAGGAAACAGCCGAGAATTATGTAAACAAAAAAGCGCCACAATTAAAGAAAAAATGCTGAGTAACCCCATTTTTTTGGATAGTCGCTCTTTCTCAGCTAAAATAGGGAACTTATTTCAAAAGCTATTCAGTGACTATCTTGCAAATAGCCTAAGTGAAAATTTACGCTTAAGGGATATTAATTTAATTATTTTCCCAGATTGGCATCAATCAGAAGACTTAATAGGTTTTGACTTAGAACGAGTAATTAAAGCTCTTGCTAGTTATCCGGCTAGCCAAAACACCACTCTCTTAATTGCTATTACTAATATTTCTCTGGAAGACGCGGAAATTTTTCTATCCAGTGTGATCATGAATATTTTGATAAATGATGATATAGATATTACTGATAAACTAGAAATTTCGTTGGTAGAGAATTGGAATGATATTCAGTGCCAAGCTTTGCTTCCGCATTTGAAAGCTCGAATTGTTTTGGAACATGAAAATCAACAAACACTGACACAGATAAAAGTAGAAAAGCTTCTATCCTATAATTTGGATAGTTTTATTACATCAAATTGTGAAATTACATCTATTTAACTAAAGCAGCCTAAATCATTCGTGAGACATAAGAACCCCAACTTATTTCCGAAGTTAGGGTTCTTTGGTTTTCCTCATCTCACAAACTAAATTAGGATTGCTATTAAGGTCATTTTGCTTCTATGTACCTTTGCCACATCTCTTCGTAAGCTTTCTCCATCTCACGAGTGAATTGCTTACCATTCCACAAGGGTGCTATTTGTCTTGATTGGCGAAGTTTCCAAGAGATTTGGTCTCTTAAGGCTGCATCGTTACCCAAACGCACACCCCACTCTATATACTCTCGATCATTCCAGGCAATGCCTTCTGTGATACCCGCATTCATCATCATGGTGTAGCTATTACGGGCTGCAAATTGTTCACCAACTCTTGTCACTAAAGGGATACCCATCCACAATGTTTCTAAAGTTGTTGTCGCTCCGTTGTAGGGAAATGTATCTAATACAATATCAGCAATGCCTAAATTAGCACGATGAACTGACTCTAAATAAACTTGTGGTAAAAATCGTAACCGAGAACAATCTACACCTTCTTCCTCGGCAATTTGGTAAAAGAAACGTTTAATTGTTTCCTCCTCAGCAGGCCCTTTTATCAAAAAGTAGCTGTTAGGTACTTGTTTAATAATTTGCATTTGCCACTTTGTCGTTTCTGGATGGCGCTTATATCCTCTTTGGGCGCTGAGATATACAACGGCATCCATAGGAATATCCAAGTCATCGCGGCGGAGAGTTGGTACACCAACTTCAAAACCATCTACTGCTATGTAAGTTTGAGGTAATCGCCAGATTTTCTCTGTATAGTAATTTTGTGCATCATCTGGCAGTACGTAAGGATCTGCGATAAAGTAATCAATTGCAGGTATACCTGATGCATCCCATCCTAGCCAAGTAACTTGAATCGGGGCTGGCTTGAGTGCCATAACTTCACTGGTAATATCTAGAGTGATACTATCAAGGTCAATTAAAATATCAATTTCATCTTGATATATCTGGTCAGCAATCTCTAGACCATTCATACCTAATTGACGAGGTTTTCCTGCCTGACCTAGATACCATTCTTGGAGATAGTCATTTACTAATGTGTAGTTAACAAAGTAAGTATGAATATCAAATTTATCTCGGTCATGATGCTGAAATAACCAGCGAGCTAGCCAACCAACAGAATGATTCCTTAAAGCGTAAGATACATAACCAATTTTTAATTTTTTCGTAGCTCTGTATATTTGTTTCTTATTGGTATTGTTATGGCAATAAATTTTTCCTTCTGATTGGGCAAGAGCTTTAATATAAAAGTTAAAAACTTCAGCTACCTGATTATGAATAGCCCGGAAATTCGCAGGAGTATCTTTAATATGAGGTATCGCAAAAGATGGCGTAAGCAACCGTAATATTCTTCCTTCTTCTAAAGGAATTCGTTCAGCTTTAATAAACTGTTGAAATATATTTTCTAATTCTTGAGAAGTTGTACATATCTCTTGCCAATACCCCCCTGCTGACATTAGACCTCTTAACAGCAAATGAAGTGCAAAAATTTTATCAGCCAAACCTTCTGATAAGGAATAACACAATCTAGCTATCTCTATCCCTTGAGAATAATTACGAGCATCTTGATAAAAAGTTGCTAAATGCCGCAAAATTTCTACATTATCTGGTTCCAATCGTAAATGCAAGCTAAGAATAGAGGCTGCTAGCATAGGCTGCCGCAAAGTATGACCAATTTTGATAGCAGCAGGAAGCAGTATAGAAAAGCATTGATGAGTATCAAGAAAATAAGGAAGACTAGCTTCTATCAAATTCAGATTGATTGGATTTAAGGGTATAATATTTAAAAACTCTTTTAAAACTTGTATCAATAGTTCGATATCGATTTCTATATCTTCTTTTGCTTTTAAGCTCTCAATTAATCCCCACTTATTCAAATTATCAATTTCTTCAATTTTTTCTAACTTGAGAGAAAGCATAAGGATTTGAAGCAAATTATTTATATAACTAGGATTAATTTCCCGCATATGCTGGCGAATTAACCAAGCTAGAGAATATTCTGCCAGTGTTTCACGCCTTTCAGCTTCTATTTGTAAAATTTGAAATAGTTGATTTGTCCAAATAGGTAACTGTTCTTCATCTGCCTCTGTCATTGGCAGCATCCAAGTCATTTGAGCTTCCGCTTCTTGCCCTTGTAGTAACATTAGTAGTCCTAAATCCCAATAATAGGAGATAGTATTTGGTTCTATCGCTATTGCTTGCTCGTATAATTTGGCTGCTTGCAAATAGTTCTCTTGAATGAAGTATTCTTTAGCCTCAACTTGCCAATTATATATATCAGTAATCATTTTGATTCTTATAGAAAAAGGTATGGCCAATCTACTTGTGAATAAATCACAAAATTGAAATAGAGTGGATAGAAGAATCTACCCACTTCAGAAAATGCGTAATTTAGCTGAATAAAAGTCGTGATGACAATTAAAGTTCTATATCAAGTGTTGTCGGTGAGTAATTTTGATCTACTAACTCACATATCTACTTAGATAAGCTGGTGAAGCCAGTGGGGCAAGTCGGTGTTCCACTGGGAAAGTCGGCTGCTGCGAGTGTAACTATATCTGAACCACCATTAACTCTAGCTTTATCAGCTTCACATACAATAGCTATAGTGGTAGCTTCACTGGTAGCAGCTTGCGTTGCTACACCCACACCACCAATATAAGTTTTAAGAGGTGCAGTCCCAAGTATTACTCCTCCTTGGTTAGTTACTTGACTAGGCCTGCCGTCAATTGTGTACTGGTAATTTGATGTTTTTGTTGCAATACCAAGACCTAATTTCCCAATTTCACCAGCCTGTGCAAATGTGTTTTGTTCTAGGTAGAAAGCCTGTTGCGCGCGATTCATGGAACCCACGTAAGTTTTTGCTTCTGACTGCTTGGCTTTGTTAGCTTGGTTCAAGAAAGAAGGTAGAGCGATCGCAGACAAAATACCGATGATGATAATTACTACTAGTAATTCAATAAGTGTAAAACCCTCATTTTCATTCTTTTTGTTGAGGATGTGTTGGAGAAACTTGGCTTTTAATTCGGTTTTCATAAGTGTTTTCCTGGGGTAGGAAGTGCTTGGGTGTTCTAGATGTAACTTACCCAGCTGCGATCGCTTTCCTATCATTTCCAGAAAAAAAGTTTGGGGAGATACAGTTATACAATTCAGAATCCTTGTATTCCAAATGACACAGATATAACTAAGCCCCTGGTGTTCACCAAGGGCTAGATTCTTAATTTCATTTGTGAGAGTACTTTATTCAAACTCAGGTGGCCACAGTTCTGATATCGCCAGTTCCCAACCTGGCAGCAAGTCTGGTAGTGTGAGGATGTCGCCATTCTGCATCACCACTGGAGCTTGATTTATTCGATAAACTGTTACTGTCAAGTTGTCAGGGTCAATCAATATACCGACTGTAGACCCAAGTTGCAAGAATAGCTGAATCTTCTCTTCAAGTGGTTTGATTCTGTCGCTTTTAGATTTAATCTCAACCATCAAATCTGGAACTAATTCTACAAAGTCGCGCTTGGTCTTTTTCAATCTGTCAGCGCGGACAAACGACACGTCAGGGGCACGTAGGTTCCTTTTTTCCGAGTCGTCCTCTTCTATTCTAGGTAATATGAAGCCTGCGCTAGAGCCAGTCACTCGCCCAAGCTTGCGCGACATTACCCAAATATTTAAGAAGGTACTCAACCGAGTGCCAATTTCCTCTGACTCGTAATCTGATGGCCCCATAACTATGATTTTTCCCTCTACCAACTCCATCTGCCATTCTGGATGCTCGGTTTGTAGCTGCTCTAAGTCTGTAATAGTAAAAGACATAACACGACAGGAAATATTCTTATAGCTATCATAAATACTCCTCACACATCAAGCGGCAACCTATGAGCGCTGTCTCTGTATTCCCGATTTTTCTAACTTGCGATCGCTTCCCATCTGACGTAGCCAATCACAGTTTGTTATGCTATATTAAGCGTAGTCGTTATGAGTTCATATATTTTCATGAGTAACCCAACTGTAGAAAACTTGGTAATTATCGGTTCTGGGCCAGCAGGGTACACAGCTGCTATCTATGCCGGACGTGCTAACCTGAAACCCGTTGTATTTGAAGGTTTTCAAGCCGGGGGATTACCTGGTGGACAACTAATGACAACGACAGAAGTTGAGAATTTTCCGGGATTTCCTAAAGGAATTACCGGGCCGGAACTGATGGATCAGATGAAAGCGCAGGCGGAGCGCTGGGGAGCTGAACTATATACTGAAGATGTTATCTCAGTTGACTTGAGTCAGCGTCCCTTTACAGTGCGATCGCAAGAAAGGGAAATTAAAACCAACAGCATAGTTATTGCTACGGGTGCGACAGCAAAGCGTTTGGGTTTACCCAACGAACACGAATTTTGGAGTCGGGGTATTTCCGCTTGTGCAATTTGCGATGGTGCAACACCAATTTTCCACGGCGCAGAATTGGCTGTGATTGGTGCTGGTGACTCGGCGGCGGAAGAGTCAATTTACCTCACCAAATACGGTTCTAAGGTAAATATGTTGGTACGCAGCGATAAAATGCGGGCTTCTAAAGCTATGCAAGATCGCGTTTTGAACAACCCGAAAATCCAAGTGCATTGGAACACAGAAGCCGTGGATATCTTCGGTAATGGTCACATGGAAGGGGTGAAAGTTCGCAATACTAAAACTGGTGAAGAGAGCCAACTGCACGCTAAAGGTTTATTTTACGCCGTTGGTCACAGTCCCAATACCTCTCTATTTAAAGGACAATTAGAACTGGATGAGGTAGGTTACGTTGTCACCAAGCCTGGTTCTGTAGAAACCAGTGTAGAAGGCGTTTTTGCTGCTGGCGACGTACAAGATCATGAGTTTCGCCAAGCAATTACGGCTGCGGGTACTGGCTGTATGGCGGCGATGTTAGCAGAACGTTGGTTGTCATCTAGTGGCTTGATTCAAGAATTCCATCAACAGCCTGAAACAAAAGATAATGAATTAGAACATCAGCCAGCCAAAAAGACTGAAGCTGAGGAAGAAGCTGGATTTAATTTGGATGGGACGCGCCATGAGGGAGGTTATGCTTTACGAAAATTGTTCCATGAAAGCGATCGCTTACTCCTGGTTAAATACGTTTCTCCCGGTTGTGGTCCTTGTCATACCCTGAAGCCAATTTTAAATAAAGTGGTGGATGAATTTGACAGCAAAATTCACTTTGTGGAAATTGACATCGACAAAGACCGAGATATTGCTGAAAATGCTGGTGTGACAGGAACGCCAACAGTTCAATTGTTCAAAAATAAGGAACTGGTGAAGGAAGTCAAAGGCGTGAAGCAAAAGAGCGAATATCGCCAGTTGATTGAAAGTAATCTTTGAGATAGTAGGTATTGGACAGTTCCCAATATCCAACACCTGCCATAGCCCAATACGTTTGGATTATAGGTTATTGGTGTAGGTAATTGGTATTTTAAGACGCGATTTATCGCGTCTCTACATTAGCGTTTTGTTGCTCATTCTGAACTGTATTGCGTCATAGCCGACAACTTTACTGCTCATTTTTTGCATCTTGATATAGGTGCAAAGAATGAGTATATCTCCTAAATTGAGCTAATTAATATTAATTATCTTGATGACGATCGCTTGTATCTTGCTCAGTTTCTAGTAGCCGTGAAATCAGCATCTCTGGTTTTCTACTAATAACAGACTTAATTTTATCAATAGCAATTACTTCACTGATTTTCACAACCATTTCCCAGAAAGTATCCTCCTCTGTATCTTTGTTGTAAGTTCTATGTTTAAAGGACAATAAATCATCCCAAACTCCGATAATTGTGGCGAAATACCACTTATCTCTCACTAGTATCCAAATTTCTTGTTCTAAGTAAGTCTGTAGAAGAGGTTTCACAATGACTAAGATAATAAAAAATATTGTGCTACATATTAATTAAGTATTAACAGCCAAGACCACAGTTAAAATACTGAAAGTGTTTCAAAAAAATCAAAGGCTGCATCATCAAGATGACTGATTCGCTGATCGAGACAATCACGAATATAGTAGTACTCTGAATCGGAGTTAAAAGCACTGGCAAAAATAAAGTATAATTTCACCTCTAACTCAGTCTATATCTGTATCCACGTGAAGTAGTCGGACTTTTATTTAAAGATGTTTACGCAATCCCCTATCTAAATATGTAAAATGGTCAGCGTATCAAGCTTTGCTTTAGGCGATCGCTTTATGGCCATTACAAAACGGCGACTACCAACATTTTTACAGTTTGGCAAAAGTCTCAATCTTTCGCAAAAACTCATGCTCATTGGGTTAGCCATTACCCTATTTTTCATCTTCCTGGCATTTTTCGCTCCCGTATTGCAGGCTTGGGGATGGCTGCAAAACCCCAAAGATTTTCTCTCTAATCCAATTCACGAGCCACCCTCAGCTAAACATTGGTTTGGTACTAGTCGTTTGGGTTATGATGTATTCTCTCGGACATTGTTCGGCGCTCAAGCTGCTTTGCAGGTGGTAATTTTGGCAACAGCACTGAGTATGATTATCGGTGTGCCTTTGGGGATGCTGAGTGGTTATCTCGGCGGTAAATTGGATAAAGTGCTGCTATTTATTATGGATAGCATCTACACCTTACCGGGACTGCTGCTGTCTGTGACACTGGCCTTTGTGGTGGGGCGTGGGATATTGAATGCAGCGATCGCTATTAGCATTGCCTACATCCCTCAATACTATCGCGTTGTTCGTAACCACACCGTGAGCGTGAAAACTGAAGTGTTCATCGAAGCTGCTCAAGCAATGGGCGCTTCTACTTGGGTTGTGCTTTCTCGTTATTTGTTTTTCAACGTCATTCAAAGCGTACCCGTCCTATTCACGCTCAACGCCGCTGATGCGATTTTGGTGTTGGGCGGTTTAGGCTTTTTGGGGCTAGGACTTCCCGAAGAAGTGGCAGAATGGGGACATGATTTAAAACAAGCCCTAGAAGCTCTACCTACTGGCATTTGGTGGACTACACTTTTTCCTGGTTTAACGATGACATTCATGGTGGTAGGGTTATCACTACTTGGTGAGGGGTTAAATGAATTTGTCAATCCTCGATTACGGAGAGAAAATAGAATCCGACAATAGTCATTGGTCATTGGTCATTAATTTTAGACAAAGGACAAATGACAAATGACAAATGACAAATAAACAATACAGAGATTTGTATGAAAGATAATCTAACGTTAATTGCTGCCGCTACTGGCGGGTTTATCCTTTCTTTTGCTCTTGCTGGTATCTTAAGAGGTGCGCCAATTACAGCTTGGCAAGAGCAATCTAGTGTTCGTACTATGACTGTTGCTAATTTACGAGTCGCACCCAATAGGACAGAAAATTTAGAATATTTTCGTGCCAAATCCTAAAACCCTGATGAATTCTTGATTTTGAACTCGACGATCGCCAATAGGCAATGGGTGATAACTGTTCACCAATTACCAATGCCCAATGCCTCATACCCAATTACAAATGACAAATGACAAATGACAAATGACAAATGACAAATGACAAAATTCAAGTAATTGGCATTGATGTCGGGGGAACAGCAATTAAGCTGGGGCGTTTTGCAGATGATGGTACTTGTCTGCAATCTTTAACTGTGGTATCTCCTCAACCAACAACGCCGGAAGCGGTGTTGGCGGTTCTGCTAGATGCGATCGCTCAAATCGATCCAGATAATCAAGCTGTTGCGATTGGTGTTGGTACTCCTGGCCCAGCCGATGCCGCCGGACGCATTGCCAAAATCGCTATTAACTTACCTGGATGGATCGATGTGCCTTTAGCAGACTGGTTAGAAGCTAAAACTGGCAAACCAACTGCGATCGCTAATGATGCTAATTGCGCTCTTTTGGGAGAAGCTTGGCTGGGAGCCGGTCGCCACTTTCAAAATCTGATTCTGCTAACTTTAGGTACTGGGGTTGGTGGCGCAATTATCCTAGATGGCAAATTATTTATTGGACATCAAGGAGCCGCTGGGGAGTTGGGTTTAATTTCCTTAAATCCCGATGGGCCAATTTGTAATAGTGGCAATCGAGGCTCTTTGGAACAATATGCCTGTGCTACTGCAATTCGCCGCCGCACTCTCAAGGAACCCATCGAATTGGGTTTTCTTGCCCAACAAGGAGATGCCGCAGCATTGACTTTTTGGCAAGAATATGGTGTTTATTTAGGAGTTGGTTTGACGAGTTTGATTTATGTACTGACACCACAAGCGATCGTGATTGGTGGCGGTATCAGTGGTAGCTTTGAGTTTTTCTTACCAAGTGTGAAGGCAGAAATTGAGAAGCGAGTGCAGCCTTTATCACGAGAGGGTTTACAAATATTGCCAGCAAAGTTAGGCAATTTTGCAGGAATATTAGGTGCAGCAAAGTTGGCATGGCAAAACTATTCAAGATTTTAAATTATTAATTTTACTTTTTACTCAGCACAAGCTCAACGCCCCGCTGACGCTAACGTTATACCGTTTCACCTTAAAATTGATACAGATGGCAGGCTGTTCTTGAGCAGGGAAGGCAGGGGAGGCAGGGGAAGCAAGAAAAGTGATTTGTATCAAAAATTTCGTGAAATGGTATTACTCTAAGCCAAGGTACTGTTTCAGTGAGTGAAAAGCAACTATTTAAGCTTGAATAAGCACTATGTAATGTCAGAAGATGCAGTAAAGATGTTTTTCTGGCAAAAATCATAAAATGAGCATGTTATTCAGAACCAAAGCCAGTCCAATGGCTAAAGGCTTGAAGTATCAGCAAAAAGTCAAGCAAACTTTTACCGTAATGCTCATAAGAGCTAGGCATCGCTACATACTCGTGGCATTAATACTCAGCTTGATAATTCTTGCCTGCATTAACATCTTAAAATCTACCCAATCTTCAGTCACCGAGTCTCCTATTAACAGTAAAGTCCTGAAGATTTGGTCAGATAAAGGTTATACCTTGGAAGAGGATGAAGCGCTCCAGAAAATCATTAGTAACTGGGAACAACAAAGCGGCAACAAAATTAAACTTACTTTCTATACTAACGATGAATTGCCACAAAAGACTCAAAGGGCACTTCAGGCAGGTAATTCACCCGATCTCGTCATAAATAGCAGTGCTGAGAGGGAGCTGTATCCACGTCTTGCTTGGGAAGGTAAATTGGCAGATGTCTCTGATGTAATTGAGCCAATCAAAAGTATTTATTCTGAAGGTGTGTTGGAAGCAGTTCGTTTATATAACAACGTTGATAAGAAGCCGAGTTACTATGCAGTCCCAATTAATCAATTAACAATTCACATCTTCTACTGGCGAGACTTACTAGAGAAAGTAGGTCGAACTCAAAGCGATATCCCTAAAGAGTGGGATGCTTTTTGGGAGTTTTGGAAACAAGTGCAAGATGATTTACGCGCACAGCAAAAACAGAATATTTATGGGTTAGGCTTTCCTTTTTCCACTGGTTCTACAGATACCTACTACTTATTTGAGCAGATTTTAGAGGCCTACAATGTCCAAATTTTAGACTCCCAGGGTCAACTTCTGCTCAACGATCCCAAGGTGTATCAAGGTATTGTTAAAAGCTTGGAGTGGTATGCGAAATTTTTCCAGCAGGGTTACGTACCACCAGACGCAGTAAACTGGTTAAATCCAGACAATAATCGCAGCTTACTCAATCATGGCGTGGTTATGACGCCTAACAGCTCGCTTTCGATTCCTGCTGCTGTTCGCCAAGATTCTGACACCTATCGTCATAAGCTTGGTATCTTAGAATTTCCGAACAAACCTAATGGTCAACCGATGCGCTTCTTAGTCTCGATTAATGAAATAGTTTTGTTTGCCGAGTCTAAAAACCAAAAGGTAGCCAAAGACTTTCTCGCATATTTAATTAAACCTGAAATAATAGGAAACTATCTCAAAGCTACCGGAGGTCGGTATCTACCAGTAATGAAGTCTGTTTGGAAAGATCCTTTTTGGACAAATCCAGCAGATCCTCATCTTTCCACTGCAACTCAAACATTAACTAAAGATACTCGTCCATTTTATATTGTCCAAAACCCTGCTTACAGCCTAGTTTTAGAAGAGAATGTTTGGGGTAAAGCTCTTAATGGAATAGTTGTCAATAGCATATCTCCAGAAGAAGCAGCAAACACGGCAATTGAGCGGATAAAACAAATTTTTGAGGAATGGCAGTGAGCGATAAGTAGAATCGCGTAAATATTTGTAGTTGGGATGAGGCAAAAGGCAGAAGTTCTAAAATATTTGAATTTTGAATTTTGAATTTTGAATTTTTAATTGTTAATTTTACCTTGTTCTGCTATATAGGAATTTCAAGACAAAGAATATCCTGTTTCTTTTTGAACGTATTTTACAACTTTTTCATAAGATTCAGGATTACTCACAGGGTTGATGATAATAGGAATAGTGCCATCTGGCAACCAAAAAGTTATCCTGCCGTTCGGTTCATGACAAAAGGAACTGATGCAGTTGAGATTAATGACATATTCATTTTTTTCGTAAATTATTTTCACCCAGTGGGCACGCTCTAATTCTAATCCTGTCACGCATTCTAAATAATCGAGAATTTTTTGATAATCGTCCAGGTTATTTTGTGGGTTAATTATTATGGGAATGGCACTATCGGGTAGCCAAAAAGTAACTCTGCCATTCAGTTCATAACAAAAAGCATGGACACGTTCAAAATTTACTACATATTCTTTCCTCTCGTAAAGGATTTTCACCCAGTACGCCACAACATCTCCTCAAGTCCGAAATTTACGAATGATGCACCCTGAATATCCAAATCTACTGAAGTCTTAAGTTAATGTTGCAATTAATTTGGAATTTTGAATTTGGAATTGTTATGACACCTCCAATGGTGTTGGTGTGCTAGATGTTGAAAGTGAAAGAGCGATCGCTGTTTGAATGAATCCTTTAAATAAAGGATGAGGTGTACTGGGGCGTGATTGAAATTCTGGATGAAATTGGCAAGCAAGAAAGAATGGGTGCTTGGGTAATTCCACAATTTCAACTAAACGTCCATCGGGAGAAGTACCACTAATTACATAGCCAGACTTTAACAACAAATCGCGGTAAGCATTGTTGAACTCATAGCGATGTCGATGTCGTTCGTAAATTACATCTTCTTGATAGAGCTTAAAAGCTAAAGTATCAGGGAGAACACGACAAGGATATAATCCTAAGCGCATTGTACCCCCTAAATCCACAACTTCCTGCTGTTCTGGCAATAAATTAATTACCGGATTAGTTGTGTAAGGGTCAAATTCAGCACTATTAGCACCTGTTAATCCCCCGACGTTTCTGGCCCACTCAATCACAGAACATTGCATTCCCAGGCATAAACCCAAAAAGGGAATTTGGCGATCGCGGGCGTATTTAATCGCGGCAATTTTGCCATCGACTCCTCGAACCCCGAAACCTCCTGGTACAACTATGCCATCAACACCTTCGAGATAATTTTCGGCTGGTTCCGTTTCCAATTCTTCTGAATTCACCCAACGCAGGCGCAGTTTGCCATAAGTGGAGATTGCCGCATGGTTGAGCGCTTCCACTACAGATAGATAAGCATCACTTAACTGCACATATTTACCAACGATCGCAATTTCTACCTCGTGCTTGGGACTATGCAAACGTTGTACCAGGGTTTGCCACTGCGTTAAATCTGGTTTACGTTGTTCCATTTGCAGCAAGTTCAGCACTTGTTCTGCCATTCCTTCCCGTTCTAGATTTAGCGGGACTTCATAGATACTTTTGGCATCTTGGGAAGTGATGACGCATTCTTCCGGTACATCGCAAAATCCCGACAATTTCTGCTTTAATCCCTTCGGTAAAGGGCGATCGCTCCGACAAACTAAAATATCTGGTTGAATGCCAATGGATCTGAGTTCTTTAACTGAATGCTGTGTCGGCTTAGTTTTCATTTCACCCGCAGAGGCAATCCACGGCACCAAAGTTACGTGCATATACAGCACATTCTGCCGTCCCACCTCTTTGCGGAACTGGCGAATTGCTTCCAAAAACGGCAGTGATTCAATATCTCCCACCGTCCCGCCGATTTCTGTAATTACTACAGAAGGATTTGTACTTTTAGCAACTCGCAGAATCCGGTCTTTAATTTCATTGGTAATATGAGGAATTACCTGTACAGTACCGCCATTGTAATCTCCGCGCCGTTCTTTATTAATGACTGCTTGGTAAATTGAGCCAGTAGTCACACAATTTAAGCGCGACATTGAGGTATCGGTAAAGCGTTCGTAATGCCCCAAATCTAAATCTGTCTCCGCACCATCTTGGGTAACGAATACTTCCCCATGCTGAAAGGGACTCATCGTCCCAGGATCGATATTGATATAAGGGTCGAGTTTGAGAATCGACACCGAATATTCGCGCGACTTGAGCAAACGCCCTAGACTTGCTGCTACAATGCCCTTACCAATACTGGAAACTACGCCTCCAGTAACAAAGATAAACTTAGTCATAGTAGTTTGAATTTCTAACAACTTCTAAAAATACATCCCGTCATTGTGCCACAGTTGTTGTGGTGTCATCTTCTGTGATTTGCTGTGAAAAACCTCTTAGGATTAGTAATATTAAGCTGTATTCTCACCTCCTCGGTAGCATTGGCAGAGCCATCTCTTATAGTCGTTTTTCCCCAGACAAACTACCAGACAAGTGCCCAAAAAATCTTCTTTCTGGGCACTGCACCACCAGATGGTCAGGTTTTGATCAATGGTAAGCCAATTACCCGCAGCAAAGCTGGTCATTTTTCCCCTAGTTTCCCCTTGCAGTTGGGGGAGAATCTTTTTACTGTGCGTCGCCAGAATCAAGAACTTAAGATTAAGGTGATCGGGCTTAACGCTAGCCCGGAACTACCACAGGGGGTAGCCTTTGCGAAAGATTCCCTGA
This sequence comes from Nostoc sp. DedSLP03, assembly GCF_034530815.1. Taxonomy (NCBI): domain Bacteria; kingdom Bacillati; phylum Cyanobacteriota; class Cyanophyceae; order Nostocales; family Nostocaceae; genus Nostoc; species Nostoc sp. DedSLP03. The sequence continues at coordinate 3,456 of NZ_JAVRCK010000001.1, read as the reverse complement.
CGCCCGCAGTTGACATTGCCAGATTACCAGGAGAAGTAATTTGTTTTAGTGCGATCGCACCCCCTAACGCTAATGTCTCTGTAATCCTGGCTAATCAAACTATTGCCCTTTTACCACAACCTCAACAAGCACAACTACCAAGTAATTTGGCAGCTTTGACAGGGCGAAATCAGCCTCATGCCCAGTCTAGCGTAGGCAACTATCAAGGTTGCACCACAGGGGCAACAGCCGCCGATCTAGGAAAACCTCAATTTCAACTGACGCTTGATGGCAAGACGATAACTCAACCAGGATCTGGTAAGATTGAAATCCTCTCAAGAGCACAGTTGCCAGTTTGTGAGGTTACAGTAGAGTTAGGCGTTGCTCGTACTGGGCCTAGCACCGATTATTCCCGACTCACACCACTGCCCAAAGGCACACGCGCCACAGTTACAGGTAGGGAAGGTGAATGGTTGCGCCTAGATTATGGCGCTTGGATTAATAGCAAAGAAACCCGCATTCTACCTGGTGCAGTTCCGCCACAGACAATAATTCGCAGTGTCGGATACCGTCAACTCCCTAGTGCGACAGAGATAGTTTTCCCCTTGCAAGTTCCCGTACCGGTGAGCGTACAACAAAGTGAGCAAACTTTCGCTCTCACTCTCTACAATACTACTGCCCAAACGGACATCATTCGCCTGGATGATGACCCCCTAATTTATCGCCTAGACTGGCAACAGGAGGCTCCAGGACAAGTAAAATACACCTTTAACCTCAAAAAAGCTCAACAGTGGGGATACAAGCTGAGATACGACGGTACAACCCTGGTTTTGGCTTTGCGTCATCCGCCTAAAATTGGGAACACAAGACGCAAGCTTTTAGCTAATTTCAAGATTGTACTAGATCCAGGGCATGGCGGTAAAGAAACTGGTGCCAGTGGGCCAACTGGATATTTAGAAAAAGATGTCAATTTGGTGGTATCCAAGTTGCTGCGCGACGAGTTGGTGAAGCGAGGGGCAACGGTGGTGATGACGCGGGAGGACGACAAGGAAGTTTCGCTAGTAGAACGTCAAACAATTATCAGTCGAGAGGAACCTGCGATCGCTATTTCCATACATTACAACTCTCTACCCGATGATGGCGATGCCGAAAAAACCAAGGGATTCGGCGCTTTTTGGTATCAACCCCAAGCACACAGTCTCGCAATGTTTTTACACAACTATGTAGTCAAAAAAACCGATAGACCTTCTTATGGTGTGTTTTGGGATAACCTGGCGCTGACACGTCCGACAGCTGCACCATCGGTGTTGTTGGAATTGGGTTTTATGAGCAATCCCGATGAATTTGAGCAGGTGGTGAACCCAGAGGAACAGAAGAAAATGGCAAAAGCGATCGCTCAGGGGATTACTGAGTGGTTTAGGACTGTGAGATAAATTTGCAGGTAGAACTAGACTTTACGAAGCCGAGCATCGTCAAAAGCATTGCTACTGTATCAATCTAGTCAAATGGAAGTTCAGTTGTTCCTGCGAGATGTCTTTAGGTGAAACTAGAGGCTGTGACAGAAAAAGTAAAAATTTTGAAAAGTATTGCAGTTATTTATATAGTCCTTTATGCTTCCCATCAGGTATTACGAAGTAGTATAACACCTTGCTATATCTTGATTTCAGTGCTTCTACCCTGCCAGAACGGCTTTGATTGCGGATAGAAATATATGAAATCTTATATTTTGAGAATCTATGTATTTTAAAATCGGCGGTATAGTGGGAGCGATCGCTATTTTATTAAGTAATTGCAGTGCGTTCGCTCAAGATGCAGAAAGATATATTACTGTAGGGCATGATAAATTGGGAAACAGCGTAGCTCTGGACACGGAAACGATTAAGGGCACAGTATACAAGCTTTACGGTATCTATGGAGATGGCATCTTCGAGACTACCTTTGATGCATCGTGCAAAGAATCGCGCCTGTTTCGCAATCGCATTGCGATTTACGGGCCAGAAGGACAGCTACTTGAAGAGGATAAAGAAAAAGGAGAAATCCCTTTTGTAGCAAGTTCTTCACCAGGCAAAGGTATGAAATTTGTTTGTCAAAAGATTGGTGCGAGTGGTTGGTAGTTGCTCAATATTTTATGAGTAGGGAATGGGAAATAAGCAATGCACAATGCCCAATGCCCAATTCCCAGCTAAAAAATACTAAGGACAAAACAACGTATCACGCGTATCTCGTCCTGTAACGGGATTAGTCCCTTTGGCAAGTTTGCACAATTTTTTTTGCTCATCGGGACGCAGCAGCGTATCGGTAAAATCTGCCCCATCAATGATTGCACCATCAAATCTCGCGTTAGCAGCAAACGCACCCTCCAGCAGTGCATTTGTCAAATTTGCTCTGACTAAACGAGCCGAGTCTAAAGTGGCATTTCTCAAGTCAGAACCCTCTAAATTCGCAGACTCTAAATTTGCTGCAAAGAAGCTGACACCGTTCAAATTAGCTCGGCTAAAGTTGCTCTGGCGAAGATTAGCTTTAGTAAAGCTGGAGTCTGTTAAATCACGTCCTGAAAAATCAGCATCAACCAAAATTTCTTTATTATATTCAAGTGCCAAAGCTGTTGGAGTAAAACCGACTGTTACGGTGATGCCAACTATTACCCAGAGGAATAAGCTGAGTATACTTGCCCAAATCCGGGCGCTTAACTTAGAATTCATTCTATTTTTAGCCAATGGCGAACCCTCCTCCATCTCATTATCCTTGAGTCAGAGATTTTAGCGCAAAAATCCTTTAAAAATATTTTTATGAATCCTAATTCAAGTTCATACGACGATTTGAACGTTGCCTTTGCACGACTTCAGGCTATTGAGTGGGATACGTTAGGAATGGGGGAGAAAGACGAAAGACTTACAGAACTGATGTTAGAATTTCTGTCGCGGGTAAGGCAATGGGTAAAGTTTTTGCAGAGCGAACAGAAGCATATTTTTGAAAATCTTGCTGTCCAGATTCGCCCTGACATTGAACTCCCGTCTCCCCTAATGCAATGGCTGGACGAGTTATACAACAGGGAACCATACCAGCGTGGTAGAACCTATCTTGTACAAGGGGTAGGTAATTACTTATTTTGGTGTCGTCTACGGGAATTTGATGCAGTCCCCGCGAATGGTCTTCCTGACCCTTATGAGCCGTTCATCACTTTTTTGGAATGCGGTGGTGGCATATATGTCGAGCATCACCTTTTTATGGATATTTACCCCAATTATGATCACTTTATTTTGACTGTTGGGAATGCCACGCCAGCAAGTGAAGAATAAGCACATCATTGGGAGGATGATTTCGGGTAACTGCTAGAAACTCTTATTTTCCTGTTGAATTAAATAACCAAGAATACTAAAGTTTATATGCATTATCCAAATATTGGTGAATTAGGAGAAGACCTATAGGAATCATATTTGATTTCTGAAAAAGACTACGAGATAATACGGAGGAAGA